>PMLF01000306.1 GCA_003158755.1 Elusimicrobiota bacterium
CCCCCCTTTGAAAAAGGGGGGTCCGGGGGGATTTAATGTATCCAGGTGGATCAAAATCCCCCTCCGTCCCCCTTTTTCAAAGGGGGAGGAAAATACCATCCGTTTCCACCCCCGTCAGGGGTTTCCCAAGACGATGAGGACCGAGTGGACCGCCCCGTCGTCGACCAAGAGGATCGGGACCCCGCTTCTCACCGCTTTTCCATCCATTTCCGCCGACCGAACGCCTCGGGAAACTCCCATCGGGTTTTCCACTTTCACCTCGTACCGGGTGGAGTGATAACGGAACGAAAGCTCGAACCCCGGCCAGGACCGGGGAATGCAGGGGTCCATGAAAAGCGTCGTCCCTCGCAGACGGAACCCCAGGATCCATTCGATTCCCGCCCGGTACATCCAACCCGCGGAGCCCGAATACCAGGTCCACCCTCCTCGTCCGACGTGGGGAGGCTCGGCGTAGACGTCTCCGGCGGTCACGTAGGGTTCCACCTTGTAGCGGTGGATGTCGGAACGGGTGCTTCCGTGACGGATGGGGTTCAACAGAGAAAATAACTCTCCCGCTTTGTCGCCGTCGCCCAGGGCGGCGAAGGCCATGAGCGCCCAGACGGCGGCGTGGGTGTACTGGCCGCCGTTTTCCCGCACGCCCGGCAAGTATCCCTGGATGTAGCCGGGGTTCGGGATGGAGTGATCGAAAGGCGGCGTCAGGAGGAGGACCAGCCCGTCTTTGCGGCGAACGAGGTTTTCTTCCAAGGCCGCCATCGCCCGCGCGGCGCGCGCCGGGTCCGCCGCGCCCGACAGGACGCCCCAGGACTGGGCGATGGAATCGATGCGGCATTCCTCTCCGGCCGCGGACCCCAACGGACTGCCGTCGTCGAAAAAAGCCCGCCGGTACCAGTTCCCGTCCCAGCCGTTCCGCTCGACCGCGGCTTTCAGCTCGCCCACGCACAGCCTCCATTTTTCCGCCCGCGCGGTCTCTCCCCGAACCTCCGCCACCTTGGAGAACTCCCACAACGTGGAATGCAGGAACCAGGCCAGCCAGACGCTCTCTCCTTTCCCTTCGGGGCCGACGAGGTTCATCCCGTCGTTCCAATCTCCGGTGCCGATCAGCGGGAGCCCGTGCGCTCCAACGGACAGGCAACGGTCCAAGGCCCGGGCGCAATGTTCGAAAAGGGACGCTTTCACCGTCGACGTTTGGGGGAGGAAGTAGGCGTCTTCCTTCCCGGCGGGAATGGGAGGGCCTTCCAGGAAGGAAACGGGTTCGTCCAGGATGGCCTTGTCGCCGGTCACTTCCAGGTAATGGAGGACGGCGTAGGCGAGCCACGCGGGATCGTCCGCGATTTTCGTGCGCACGCCGCGCCCGGAAGGAGGATGCCACCAATGTTGGACGTCCCCTTCGGGGAACTGGCGGCCGGCCGCGCGGAGGATATGTTCCCGGGCGATGTCCCGGCGGGAAACCGTCAGGGCCATCACGTCCTGGAGCTGGTCCCGGAAACCGAAAGCGCCTCCGCCTTGATAAAAGCCCGTGCGCGCCAGGAGGCGGCAGGCGAGGGTCTGATAGAGGACCCAGCGGTTAAGGAGGAGGTTCATGGAATGGTCGGGGGTGCGGACTTGGACGGCCCCCAAGTCGTTCTCCCACTGTTTCTCGACGGCGGTGAAAGCGGTGTTCAGGTCTTGTTTTCGGTAACGGTGGACCAGCTCCAAAGCGCTCGAACGGTCGGCGGCTTGGCCGAGGAAAAAATCCAGACAAGTCTGTTCTCCCGGGCGGAGGAAAACCACGGCCTGGAGGGCCGCGCAGGGGTCCAACCCCGGACCGACGGTCCCGGACAACCTCCAGTTCCCATCCAACGCCGCTGGACGCGCCGTCGCGCCGTTGCGGCCGAGGAACTCCGTGCGGTCTCCCGTCCACGCGGTTTGTTTTCCGGCGAAGTCGGCGAAGGCGACGCGGTTACCGAAATCCTCGTTCCAGGGGTTGCGCGCGAGCATAGCCCCGCTCTCTTCGTCGACTTCGGTGACGACGAAGGGGGCGGAGGCGGCCTTCGAGGTCCCCAAAATCCATTCGACATAGGAAGTGATCGACAACCGTCTCGGTCGGCCGGAGCGGTTCGTGATCGTCAGGCGCGAAATCTTGACCGAATCTTGCACGGGCACGAACTGCAGAAGATCCGTTGCGATCCCGTGGGAGACGTGTTCGAAGCGGCTGTATCCCTGGCCGTGGCGGATGAGGTAGGACGACGATTCCTCCCGGATGGGAAGCGCGGTGGGGGTCCATACGTCGCCGGTTTCCTCGTCCCGGAGGTAGAAGATTTCGCCGGAGGGGTCGCTCACCGGATCGTTGGACCAGGGAGTGATTCGGTTTTCCCGGCTGTTCAACGACCACGTGAGTCCGGCGCCGGATTCGGACACCTGGAACCCGAACTCGGGGTTCGCGACGACGTTGATCCAAGGGGCCGGCGTCCATTGTCCGGGAGCCAGGACCGTCACGTACTCGCGGCCGTCCGCGGAAAACCCCCCGAGGCCGTTGAAGAATTGGAGGTCCGGAATATCGGCCGGTTCCCGGGCCGGCGAGGACGCGATCCTCTTGGAGGGAGGGGAAATGTTGATCGGTTTGCGGGTCCAATCCAGGCGCTCGACCTGGAGCGCGAGGGAGCCCTGCCGGCTGAGGAGGACGATCCGCGCGGCCGTTTGCAACAGGCGCCGGTCATCGGAGGAAAGGAGATCGGCGCGCAAAACGAAGATGCCGCCCCGGGACCCGCGAAGCTCATGCCGATAGGCCGCTTGCCTGGTGCGGACGAGGGACTCCAACGTGGTCTGCAGGTCTTGGTCGTACGTCGTTTGTTTTTCGTTCAGGATGACGAGGTCCACCTCCAGACCCTTCATGCGCCAGTATTCGTGGGCCCTCAGGATGTCCCGGACGATGTCCCGGTCTTCCGGCTCGTCGATCCGCACCAGGACGATCGGGAGGTCTCCCGATATCCCATGAACCCACAGGTTCGAAGGGCCCCGGGTGTTCCGTTGAAGGATCCCGGAGGAAGGGCGCAGGTCCGCGTTGGAATGGAGGATGCGTCCGGCCAGTTCCTGAAAATAGTTCGCCTCGCCCGAGGCCATCCCCAGGTGGTGCTGCTGGATCTGCGCCTGGGTCCAGGCCAACGTGACGGCGCGTTCGAACATTGCCGAGTCGTGATATTTGTCGGCCAAAGCCAGCGCGTCCCCGCGGGAAGGCGCGGCCAGGGTGGTGAAGGCCACCCGGGCCGATTCGCCGGGGTTCAGCCGTACGCATCGGCGAAGGCTGACGATGGGATCCAACACGGCGCCCGCCGTGTCGGAGAGGGGCTTTCCGTCGGTCACGCACATCGGCGCCCGCAGGTCCCGGCCCCGGCCGAGGAACCGGGCTCGGTCCGTTTCGTATTGCAGGGGGCCCGTCGCGTTTCCTTCCACAACGACGACGTGGGCCGCCCAGGGAGAAGGATCTCCCGGCAGGCGGGGCCGGCGCTCGCAGAGGAGGCCGTTCACTTCCGGCACGAACTCCGTCCGCACGAAGAGGTTGGAGAACGCGGGGTGGGCCAAGTCGGCGGCCGGCTCGGCGAGCACGATCTCCGCGTAGGACGTGAGCTCGATCTCCCGCGTCCGGGTCCCGAGGTTCTTGAGGGTGACCCGGCGGATCTCGGCGTCGTCTTCGGGCGACACCACCACCTCCAGCGTCGTGAGCAGGGATCCGTCCTTGCGGACGATCTTGGCGCGCTCCTCGGAGAAATCGACCTCGTAGCTTTCCGGTTCCGTCCCCGCGGGCTGGAAACCCGCGGACCAGACGTCCCCCGTCCGGACGTCCCGGAGGAAGATGTACGTCCCGTGAGCGTCCCGCGTCGGGTCCTCCCGCCATCGCGTGACCGACAGCCCCTTCCACCGGGAATAGCCGGAACCCGCGGCGGTCATCATGACGCTGTACCGTCCGTTGGACAAAAGATGGGTGCGGGGCGGGGAATCGTAGGGGGAATGGAAGAGGCGGAGGACGGGCGCGGCGAGCGCGCGGATTTCGCCTTGATCCTCCTCGGAGCGGAAGCGCGTGAAACGGACCTCGCGGGGGAGGCGCTCCTGGAGGAGCAGCTCGGCCGCCTGGACCATCGGCTCGGCGTGAAACCGGGAGCGAAGGATGCCGTTGAACATCGCGTTGCCCAGGGCGGCCAAGGACATTCCCTGATGGTGCGCCATGTACGCCCGAACCACGGCCACCTTTTGGTTTTCCGGCAGGCGCGCGGGCGTGTAGTCCAGGGATTCATAAAAGCCGAACTGGCCGTCGGCCCCCTCTTTCGCCAGGCGCCGAAAGTTCCTCGCGGACTCCGATGGATCGATAAGCGCCGCGAGGGCGGTGGCGTAGGGCGCGATCAAAAGGTCTTGGGACAGGCCGCGCTTCAGGCCCAGCCCGGGTACCCCGAAGTTGGAGTATTGATAGGAGAACTCGAGGTTCCGCACGTTGAAGGCGGACTCGGAAACGCCCCAAGGGACTCCCCTCTCCTCTCCGTAGTCGATCTGGCGCCGGACGACGGCGCGGCAGGTTGTTTCCAGGAGCCCTCGGGAGGGGGCCCGCATCACCAGGGAAGGCATCAAGTATTCGAACATGGAGCCGGACCAGGACAGGAGCGCCGCGCCCCGCGCCAACGGCGTGAAAGACCTTCCCAGTCGAAACCAGTGCGCGGCCGGGACGTCGCCTTTGGCGATGGCGACGTAGCTCGCGAGGCGGGCTTCGGAGGCGAGCAGGTCGTAATGGCCGGGGTCCGCCTTCCGCTCCGCCGCGTGAAAGCCGATATAGAAAAGTTTCTTCGACGGGTCGAAGAGGACCCCGAAGTCCATTTCCCGGACGGTCTGGTCGCACAGGCGCGCCAGCGAAGCCAGCCTCCGCGGGAGGGCGGAAGCGGCCTCCTCGTCGGAGAGATCGCGGGCGTGTCCGTCGATCTGCCGAAGCAGCAGTTCCGACCAGTCCAGCAGCTCCGTTTTCCCATAGGCCCCGTGAAGCGCGGCCAGCGTGCGGGCGATGTCGGCCAGGACGACGGCCTGATTTCGGATCCCGGCGAGAAATCCTTTCCATTCGGAATCCGTCGACGGACGGGCTTTCAGGGCTTCCCGGATCGCTTCGACGGTCTCATGGACCTGGACTTCCGTCACCGTTCCGGCCCGCCCGTGTCCTTCGGCGTCGCCGGCCGCCTCCCGGATCAAATCGAGGACGTCCCCGATCCCGGCGGCGATGTCCCCCCGGGGGACGGGGGTGACGGCGAGTTCCCGGCAGGCGTTCCCCACGGCCCATAGGTGGCCGGCCAAGTTCCCGCTGTCCACCGTCGACACATAGGGCGGGTCCAAGGGGCGGAGGTCTTTGGTGTCGTACCAATTGAACAAATGGCCTTCGTGGCGCTTCATTCCCCGGACCGTGGAAATCGTCGCTTCCAGCCGTTCCGTCATTTCCAAGAGGCCGATCCAGCCGAAATCGCGGGCCGTCGCGACCGAGAGGAGATAGAGTCCGATGTTGGTGGGCGACGTGCGGTTCGCCACGACGGGGAGGGGGACTTCCTGGAAGTTGTCCGGCGGCAGGAAATGGTGCTCGGCCGTGACGAAGGTCTCGAAGAAACGCCAGGTTTTTCGGGCGATCCGGCGGAAATAGCGGCGGTCTTCGGGAGACAGGGGCCGGACCTCTTCCTTATCGGCCGAAAGGCTCAACCGCGCGGACACCCACGGCGCGAGGAGCCAGAGGAGAATCAAGGGGATCAGGGAAGACCAAGGCGCGGGAGCTCGGAGCCCCCAGGTCAGTCCGGCCAGGACCGCCGCCAGGAGAGGAGTGACCCGCGCATGGGGACAAGAAGCGATCCGCCTGCCGTCGAAGGCGTTCTTGACTTCCGCCGCGGTGACCCATTCCAAAAGGTGCCGGCGGCTGAAGCGAAGGCGGAAGAGCGTTCGGAGGATCGCGTCGGTCATTACGCGGGCCTGCCGCGCGAGAAAAAGGAGGGAAAGGACGGACTGGAAAAGCGCCGGCTTGAGGTCCCCGCCCAGGGAACGCCAGCGCGCGATTCCGAAGCCCTTTCGAAAGGGAGAGAGGCATTCGGCGAGGACGGGCAGCAACGGGGGAAAAAGGAACGTTCCCGCGATGAAGCTCATCCAGAGGAGGGAGAGCGGTCCTTTCCACAAGGCGGCGCAGAACAGGCCCAGGAAGGCCGCGGGCGCGGAAAGGGACCGGCGCAGGTTGTCGATCATCTTCCACTGGGAGATTAGGGGCAAAGGCGTCTCGCCTCCGTCGACGGCGGCGCGGGGGTTTTTCCCGAAGATCCAAGGAAGCAGCTGCCAATCCCCGCGGGTCCAGCGGTGGGCGCGGGCGAGGGAGATTTCCTGATGGGAGGGGAATTCCTCGAAAAGCTCGACGTCGGTCAGGAGCGCTGTCCGGGCTTGGAGGCCCTCGTAGAGGTCGTGGCTGAGCATCGAATTCTCCGGTACTCGGCCTTGGAGGGAGGCCTCGAAGGCGTCCAAGTCATAGATTCCTTTACCGACGTAAGAGCCCTCCCCGAAGAGGTCCTGATACACGTCCGAAACGGCGAAGGCGTAGGGGTCGATCCCGGCGGGCCCCGAATAGAGGTTCTGATAGAGGGATCCTCCTCCGGTCATCGGAAGCGTCGGCGTGATGCGCGGCTGCATGACGCCGTAGCCTTCCACGACGCGGCCGGAGACGGGATCTCGGCGGGGACGGTTCAACGGATGGGCCATGGCGCCCGCCAGACGGAAGGCGGCGCCCCGGGAAATGAGAGTGTCGGCGTCGAGAGTCACCACGTAGCGGATCTCCGGAAAGGTTCCTTCGCCGGGGGGTGTTCGGAGGAACGAGGTCGCCGCGTCGCCCCGGAGCCATCGGTTCAGCTCATGCAGTTTCCCCCGCTTGCGTTCCCATCCCATCCAAACCCCCTCGCGGTCGTTCCACAACCGGCGGCGATGGAAGAGGTGGAACCGGGTCTTCCTTTCCGGTCCGGGACCGTGCCGGTTGTTGAGGCGATCGATCCCCCGGAGCGCGGCGTCGACGAGCGCCTCATCGTCGGACCGGTGCTCCGTCGGGGAATCCGTCCAGTCGGCGAGGAGGGCGAAAAAGATATGCCCGTCCGGGTTGCTCAGGTAATGGATTTCCAGCCGGTCGACGCATTCCTGAACGCCGTGGAGGTCGGCGAGCATTACGGGCATGACCACGAGTGTGGGAAAGGCGCGGGGGATGCCGTCGGAAAAGTCCAGTTTGGGCAGGGGGACGGGCCGGACGATCTCCGTCACGATGCGGTTCACGACGGCCACGACCAAATCCGAGGCCGGGAGCAGGCCCAGGAGGCCCCAGGCGATGAGCGACGGCATGGTCGCGCCCGCGTGAGCGCTGGCGCGGAGGCCCTCGGCCAGCAGGATCCCCGTTCCCGCCGCGATGCTTCCGAGGTACATGCCGGGCCGCCAGGATCGGAAAGCGCGGGATAGGCGCTGAATCACCGGCGGGCGGAAACCGATCTCTTTTTCGAAAGCAGGACGTCCCTCCGAGATCAGGTAATAACCCGGATCGTTCTCCCGAGGGGTTTCAAGAGGGGAAGGTTTCACCGTCGGAGCGGGCGATCCGGTTCCACCGTTTTTGGCGGCTTGCACCGCGCGACGGGCCACCTCCACCTCCGGGAGCCCGGATCCTCGGGAAAGGGCTTCAATGGAATGGCGGTACATGTCCCGGGTCGTAAAATCCATCGCGGCGAAACCGCCTCCCGCGCGGAGGACCTGGTCGACCGCGGAAACGTCTTCAAAGAACTGGGACCAGTCCAGGGCGGAGACCGCCCGCATGCTCGTGATCACGTTCCTCACGGTCGAGTTCATGGCGGCCTGTTCCTGGTGCTCCCGGCGCACGATCTCGTCGGCGTCGAGGCCTTGGGCCGTGAGGCGCGCGTCCAACCAAGGCAGGACGGCCGCCGCGTTCCCCCCCTGGTCCCGGAGGCGTTGGACCAGTTGGACGACGAACGCCCTCTCCCGGGCGTCTTCCTCGAAGGAGCGCAGGACCGCCGCCGGGTCGGAGGGCGCCGGACCCTTCAGCCCGAGGAACGCGTCGGCGAGGGCGTCCGCGCGGCGGCGGGCGACCCGGGTGGAGGTAATGCGCTCGGCCAGACGGCGGAGGTTCTCGACCAGCACGACCCGCAGACTGATGGCCAGGGCCCAGACTTCGCCCATTTGAAAGATTTCAATTCGTTGGTAGGCCCGCGTGAAACGGCGCAACCAGTCGGGGTCGAAGCGGCTGTCGGTGTGGGTAACGAAGGCCCAGGCCAAGGCGAACACCCTCGGATACCCGGCCATGTCCCCCCCCGATAGCTTGGGGAGCTGGCGGTAAAAGCCGGGGGGGAGGTCCTCGATGATTTCGCGGACCTGCTCCTCGATGACGTAGAAGTTGTCCAGGAGCCACTCGGCCGCCGGGGCGATGGACCTCTCCTCCCGGACGGCGCGGGCGATGTTCCGCCGGCATTCGGCCAGCACGCGGCCGTTCTCCTTGACGCGGGGAAGGAGGGCGTGTCCTCGGGAGGGCTTTCGGGAAACCGCGTGGGACGACGCCAGGCTTTCCGCGTGCTGTTCCAGTCGTTCGATGCTGAACAGCTCGGACCGGATGGGGTCTTTCGGCTCGGCGGCCGGAGAGAAGCGGTCAATCCATCCGGAAAACAATCTCCCGCTCACCGCTCATTCCACCGTTACGCTTTTCGCCAAGTTCCGCGGTTGATCGACGTCGCATTTGCGGAGGCTGGCCGCGTGATAAGCCAGGAGTTGGAGGGGAATAATCGTCAGGAAGGGGGACAAATATTCATTCGTCGAGGGCACGTGGAGGAGGAAGGCGGCCTTCGCTTTAACTTCGTCGTCGCCTTCGTTGGCGACCGCGATCACCTGGCCGCCCCGCGCTCGGACCTCCTCAATGTTGGAGAGCATCTTGGCGCGGACCGAGGACCGGGGGACGATGGCGACGACGGGCATCTGGCTGTCGACCAGGGCCAGGGGGCCGTGTTTCATTTCCCCGGCGGGGTACCCTTCGGCATGGATGTACGATATTTCTTTGAGCTTCAAGGCGCCTTCCAAGGCCACGGGGTAGCTCACGTGTCGTCCCAAAAAGAGGAAGTCCGACTTCTTATACACCGCGCGGGCCACCTCTTCGATGTCGGCGGACTTGTCCAGGATTTGTTGGATTAAATCGGGGATACGGACGAGTTCCTGGAGGAGGGGCGTCGACTCGGAGTCCGAGAGGACCCCGCGGGTCTGGGCCAGGTAAATGGTGAAAAGGAAGAGGGCCGTCAGTTGCCCCATGAAGGCCTTGGTGGAAGCCACCCCGATTTCGGGGCCGCAATGAGTCAAAAGCGTGTGGGCGGCGTCTCGGGTGGCGGTGGATCCGACGACGTTGCACAGCGCCATGGTGGAAAGGCCCTTCGCCTTCGAGTTCCGAAGGGCCGCCAGTGTGTCGGCGGTTTCCCCGGACTGGGTGATGGCCACCACGAGCGTGCCGGCCTCCTTGTCGGACCGGTTATATCGGAATTCGCTGGCGATCTCCACGTCGCAGGGAATGTGGGCGATTTCTTCCAGCCAATAACGGGCCACCAACCCCGCGTGGTAGGACGTGCCGCAACCCGTCAGGCAGATCCTTTTCAAGGTCCGCGCGGTTTCCAGGGGGAGGGAGTCCTCCAGGCGGACGCGCCGATCGGACTCGCCGATCCGTCCGCGGACGGTGTTCTGGACCGTCTCTCCCTGTTCGTATATTTCCTTGAGCATGTAATGGGGGTGGCCGCCTTTCTCCGACGTCTTGGCGTCCCAATGGATCCTCTGCGGCTTCCTTAGGACGCGCAAGCCGTTGGCGCCGTAGATCCGGGCTTCGCCGCTGGAGACATCGGCGATGTCCCCGTCTTCCAGGAACACGGCTTCCCGCGTCCGTTGCAGGATGGCGGAGACGTCGGAGGCGATGAACATTTCTTGGTTCCCGATCCCCAGCACCAGGGGCGAGTCCTTTCGGGCCGCGATGAGGTGATGGCGTTCGTCGGTGGAAAGGACCCCGACCGCGTAGGAGCCTTCCACCCGGGCCAGGGCCTTCCGGACGGCCTTCAGCAAATCCCCCTCGTAAGCCTCCTCGATAGCGTGGGCCAACACTTCCGTGTCCGTCTGGGATTTGAAGACGTGGCCGCGGCTCATCAGGTCGCGCCGGAGTTTGTCGTGGTTTTCAACGATGCCGTTGTGGACGACGAAGATCTTGTTGTCGCAGCAGGCGTGGGGGTGGGCGTTCTCGATCGACGGGACGCCGTGGGTGGCCCAGCGCGTGTGCCCGATCCCCATGGTGCCGTGGGCGGGTTCCCTTTTCAACAACTCTTCCAAAACGGAAAGTTTCCCGTTGCTCCGGCGCAGTTCGGGGGCGCCCCCGTTCAATACGGCTACGCCGGCCGAATCATATCCCCGGTATTCCAAACGTCTCAGTCCTTCCAGCAGGATGTCCGTGGCGTTCTTTTCACCGATATAGCCGACGATTCCACACATGGGTTCACCTCTTCCGTGCCATTTTCGTCGTACCTTTTGACGTTCAATGAAATGGAATGGTTACAGACGATGTCCTGTTACCTTTTTATCCGCTCCGGTGTCCCAATTAAACGCGCCCCTGCCTTATCGTGGGGAGGGGGGCTTATGGAGAGGTGGACGATGATCGGGGACGCAGCCGCGCGGGTGATTCCGTCCATTGGATGGCCGGAAATTCATCGCCGCCGGCCCGAGTCCTGTGAACGAATCGGTGAGTAAGCGAGGGAACCCTGGCGCTTCAAAAAGTTCACGCCTTGGATAAATTTGGAGGAAAGATGGGGAAAGACCAACCGGAGGCGGAAATTTACTCTTGGGGGGACAAGCTGGTGCATAAGGTCGTTGGGGATATCGTGGAACGACGGATCGGAAAGGCCATGGCCATGCTCGTCGGGGCCGACCGTCTGCAGCAGGTGAGGAAGACGCTGGAAGACTCCGGATGGCGCATCCTGTCGTCTCAGCCCGCCACGAACGGTCCGGGGTTCCTCATCGAAGCCCGCCGGTAATTAGTCCAGACGGTGAAGCCAGTGCCCCCCCAAAAGATCAGGTAAAGCAGTGCCTTTTGTCCTCCCCCTTTGAAAAAGGGGGA
>PMLF01000331.1 GCA_003158755.1 Elusimicrobiota bacterium
TCTGGTCGTGGATCGCCATGGGTGAGAAGCCGTTCCTCCCGGAAGACCGAGTGAAAGAAGTCCTGCGCTCCGTCTATCGGCATAACAAGGTGAAAAACGGTTGGGCCACCCAACGCAAAGAGGACGGCGGAGAAGTGGAGTCCGACCAGGGTAAGGACGTATGGATCGCCTGCAACTACGTTCTAGCCCAGCTCCTCTATTACTACGACATGACCGAAGAATTCAAAAACGTCCAAAACGTCATGGACGAGGTGCTTTTGAAACACGACAACACCTCGGCCGCGCCGGAGAGCGTCCGGCCGTCTGAAAACGAATACATCGTAAAGGGCTATCCGCGACCGGGGGCCGTCTGGACTCAATTGCTGCTCGCCTACGTCAAATCGAAGGGCAAGGGAGCCGCCGTCAGCTCGGAGGATTTGAGCGCCTTCCTCCCCGCCATCTTCAATCCGGCCTCGATCAGCGCCGCGACGAGGGGAGGGGCAAGAGAATGGATCAGGGAGCCTAAATACAGGGTCATCCCGCGAATGGTCAACATGAAAAAAGAAGGCTCCGGGATTATCGACAACGGGTCTCTGAAGTCTTTTTCCCTCCTGGCGACATTTTTCAGGGGGAAGGCGGCGCTCCTGAACGTGTTCACGGTCCTGGTCGCTCTTCCCGCTGTCGTCCCCCACGAGTTGAAGCACTTGTGGGACGCTTGGAGGTCGGGAGTCGACATGAGCGGCGTCCGCTGGTGGCAGGTCTTCACCGGAGGCGTCGACGTCGACCTCAACGGCCCCAAGGCCTTGGGCCCTCGGAACGCCAACTACTTCCTCGCCGCGCTCGGCGCGGTGGCGACGGCGTTGTTGCTGATCTTTGGAGTGAACAGCCAGGGAACGACGATCGCGACGATCATCACCGGATGGGTGGCTCTCTCGAACCTTTTGACCGGGTTGGCTGAAGAACTCCCTCGAATACCGTATTTTGCCCGGCGCAATCCAAAGGCCGACCTTCTGCGGGCGCGGGCCGTGGGAACCTCAGCTAAGGGACGCGAAGTGCGCAGACTCGCCTATCGCATGAGTCATAATGAAAAAGCTCCCGGCGCCCTTGCCGGGGCGTTGATCTTTCTGGCCGAATTCCTCCATCCGATCGGTGGGACATACGACGTGACTGAGACGACCGTCGAAGGGATGGAGGCGTACATGTTCACGGAACTGGCCACGAACTCGTCCTTCACGATCACCCCGCACAACCACAACGACGTCTTCTCCGTGAAGTCGAACGGGATGGAGACGCTGGGCGCGCTCAGGCAGTTCGGCCCGATCATCGATCGGATCGAAGGCGGGGCGATCCCTTTTGAGGGCGGGGTCATCGACGTGTCCAAGCTGCCGACGGACACGAAAGCCCCCGTGTTCACCAATAAGTACGACGGCAACGACACGACCTGCCATGTCGGCGTGGGACCGTGGAAGATCGACAAGGTCTCCTTTGGTATCCGAGGGATAAGCATTACGGCCACGTTCGACAACGAGACAAACACCGACGCCGTCCGTACCTTCGGGAAGGGGCGTCAAACGTTGACCTACTCGATCAAGGACGGCGTCGTGGCGGTGGGCAACGATCTGCGCAACAGCACCCTGTTCAGCACGGGGAGCCATCCGTTCAAGAATCGCGGCCCGAATCCCCGCTACTACATGATGCTTCCCGCCGGGATGAAGTTGGAGACGAAAACCCCCGACACCACCATCCCGACCGCAGGAAAAATCAAGTTCGCGGAATTGAACCCGGGGGATCCCGACAGTCGGTTCGACCTCAGAGCCTTCAAACGGATTTCCCCGGATGAGGGAGAAGCGGTTGTTTCTCTCCACGGCACATGGGGGAATTTGAAAGCCGACCCCGACGGTTTCGTCCGAAGCTATCTGTATGACGAAAACACGGGGGAACTGCTCATCACAAGCCAGAAGGGTTACAAATACGCGACATTATGGTGGCATTCCGACCGAAGGCACGGTGATGATTGCGCTTTGCCGGAATTCGTCACGGCGGCTCCCGACGCGCCTCGCGACAACAAGAATGAGCGGGATATCGGATACAACGAGACCCGACAGAAGCGCTTCAAGGGTGAAGTGAGATACGAGTCGCGGATGATGTTGAAGGGTGGACGGCCCATGACCATCGGGGAGTTGGAGGAAGCCTTGGCGTTGAAAAAACCTGCGGTTCCCGCTGCGGCGGCTTCCGCCAACGACAAGGTGAAGGCGACGCTGACCGGCCTGAACGGCTCCATGAAAACGGAAGGGATGCGATTGCCGTCGGTGGCGGAGGAAATCAACGCCGTCAATGCGTCTTTCTCCCCTCGGACCATCACCACCCCCCTGACCGGGACGCCGAACGCCATGGCGTTATTGGAGTCTTTCCAAGGAGATGCCTCCGGCAAAGACGCTCCGGAAGCGCTCGCTGGTATAGTGGTGAAAGAGGTGTTGGACAAAACCCCGAATATCAGCGCTCGGGACTTGGCTCAAGAGGTGTGGGCGAGGGTCATGCCGGTCTTGACGGCCGCGGCCGTTGCGCGGGGCGAGAACGTCCAAAACAACATCGTCTGGGCCGAAGCAAACTTGAACCGCGTGACGGCGGTCGTTCGGGCGGAGATTGAAAACCGCTTGGTCGAAGCCGTGGACGTGACGGCGCTTCTGGACAAGGGCGCCGATCCCGAACTTAAGGCGGCCGTGGAAGCACAGTTGAGGACGGTCCTCGCGGGCAATCGGTCCAAGGTCCTCTTCTGCGCGCAAAACATGACGCCGGAGGAAATGAGGATGCAACTGCCGTCCACCATCGACCGCGGCGTCCCCATGGTCGGCAACTCGTCTGCTGAAGGGAAAATCGATGCAGCCCGGGTGAAACAGCAGGCGGCGGCGAAGTGGGGATCCGTCTTCCTCAGGATCTACACCGACGACATGAACCGTCTGACGAACTTGGAGGCGGCCGTGGCGGCAATCCTGCAAATCTTCAAAGACAAGCCCGTCCAAGCGGTTCTGAGCATCACCGACATCCTGGCGGTCAAGGTAGTCAATATTCAAGCGTAGGCGTTCGATTCGGAACATCAACGGCGGCGGCATCGGCGCATAAAGAAAATCGCCGATGCCGCCGCGTTTCAATTGAGGGGCGTCCTATACCCGACCTCCAAGAGAGTCGGACTGACTTCTGACGGGAGCTCTTCAAGGACCTGCCTCCCGTCCGTTTCCAATGGGAGCTCATCGACCGAATCGCCCGAGCCGTCCTCGCGGCGGCGTGATTCGTTGTGTCAGTTTAGGTGCACCCTCATGGCGCACCTAAAGTGACACTCTTTGCGGCGACTGTGCCATCATTGACGTATTTGTCATACATGTTATACTTGTATTACAGTCCAAAGGTGGGAGGCGTTCCATGAATATTTCCGTTCGTTTGCCGAAAGAGATGGGACGGGCTTTGACCAGTGTGGCCCGTTCCACGGACCGGCCCCGGAGTTATCTTGTCATCAAAGCCCTCGGCTCTTACCTGGAGGATCACGCCGATTATCAGGTCGCGCTGGACCGGTTGCGGGACAAGGACGACGAAGTTATTTCAAGTTCCGAACTGAGGCGTCGGATTGCATCCCATAAAAAGGGTTGATTACAAGGCGTCGGCCGAAAAGGACCTGGAAGGTCTGGACCGTTCCGTCGCCCTGCGAGTCATCCGAAAAATAGACCTGACGCTCCTTGCTTCCGACCGTCCGGGAATCCCGCTTTCCGGTGAGTTCTCCGGACTATTCAAACTCCGGGTTGGAGACTACCGCGTCATTTACGTCCCCATCTCCGAGGGCGCTCTGGTGTTGCGGATCGGGCACCGACGGGAGGTTTACCGGAAGGGGAGACCTTAAACAGCCACCCAAAGCCGTCCCTTAATCGGGTCACCCGGACCCACGCGTAACAAAATAGAACCATTCGGTTGTCACCGCAAGGTGATGGAAATCATCCAGGACCTCTTTCCGAAATCGCCCATAAAAGATAAAATCTGAATTCAACTTACTTCCGGGCGGAGTTGTCCTTTGAGCGGCCATGTTCTTTTTTGTATCCCTCCTTTTTTTTCTTTCACCCTTCCCCGATATTCCCATGCCTTCTGATCTCCATCTCATGCGGCGCGCTTTGGCCTTGGCCGAGCGCGGGCGCGGCTTTGTTTCGCCCAACCCTTTGGTGGGGTGCGTCCTTTTTAAGGGCGGCCGCGTCATCGCCGAGGGCTGGCATTCCATATTCGGCGGGCTCCACGCGGAGGCGGACGCCCTTCAAAAAGCCGGTCCCCGGGCCAAGGGGGCCGCCGCTTACGTTACCTTGGAGCCTTGTTCCCATTGGGGGAAGACGCCGCCTTGCGCCGACGCTTTGATCCGGGCCGGGGTCCGGAGGGTGTTCGCGGCTGTTCAAGATCCTAACGCCCACGTGGGGGGGCAAGGCATCCAGAAACTTCGCAAGGCGGGGATCCGGGTGGACACGGGGCTCTTGGAAAAGGAGGTCCGTTTCCAGAACAGGGCTTTCTTTAAGGCCCAGACCACCGGCCTTCCCTACGTGGTGTGGAAGACCGCCCAAACCTTGGATGGCAAGATTGCCTCCCGCACCGGGGCCAGCCGTTGGATATCCAACCCCGAGTCGCTCGTCCTGGCCCATCGTTTGCGGGCGGAGGCCGACGCCATCCTGGTGGGGGGGAATACGATCCGCACCGATGACCCCCTCCTTACTAGTCACGGCCTGGGGGTGGACCCCGTTAAATTGGTTCTCTCCCGGTCCTTGGACCTTTCGCCCAAGGCTCGGATCTTCAAGGAAGGCATCTCTTGTGTTTTGACGGGGAAGAACCCTCCCAAGGCTCGGGCTCGTTCTTTGGAATCTAAAGGGGCGAAATTGTTAAAGGTTTTTGTTAAGTTTGATGGTAAAGAGCTTAAGGAATGTCTCAATTATTTAAAGAAAATAGGCCTGCATCATATAGTTTTAGAAGGCGGTTGTGAGACGTCGGCGGCCTTTATGAAGGCCGGCCTCATTGATGAAGTCTACCACGTAATCGCCCTTCATTATCTGGGGGGACGGGATGCCAAGACCCCCTTGGAAGGACGCGGTTGGGACCGGCCCGGTCAGGGACCATCCTTGGCCGTTGCGGAATCCTATGCGGTGGGGGATAACGTCGTCATCCATGGCTTCTTTCGCGGCGCTAAAAGCGCGGCCTGGGGGATCTGATGTTCACGGGGATCATTCAGCATATCGGAACGGTGAAGGGGTGGAAAGGGGATCGTTTGTTCGTGAATACCCCCATTNNGCAAGGGGGAATCCATCGCCATGGACGGCGTATGCCTGACCGTGGTATCTGGTTCCGCTCGGATCTTGGGGTTCGATGTGTCCGAGGAAACCCGCCGCATGACCACTTTGGGGGCTTGGAAGCCGGGGTCTAAAATCAATTTGGAGAGGGCTCTCCGCGTGGGCGACGCTCTCGGCGGCCATATGGTGCAGGGGCACGTGGAAGGGATCGGGGGTCTTGTCAGTAAAAAGACAGAAAAAGGCGGGGTACTGTATCGCTTTCGCGGTTACCCCGGATTGGGCCGTTTCCTGGCTAACAAGGGCTCCGTAGCCGTTGACGGCATCAGCCTGACCGTGGTGGACCCCAAAGGGGACGATTTCTCCGTGGCCATTATTCCTCATACAGAAAGCGAAACGACCTTGGGCCTAAAAAAGGTCGGCGACCCGGTGAACCTGGAATCGGACATGATCGCCCGGCAGGTGGCCGTGTACTTGGAGAAAATGAAATGAAATTCGCGACCATCCCTGAAGCGTTGAAAGACATGAAAGCCGGCCGTCCCTTGATTGTGGTTGACGATCCCTCCCGCGAGAACGAGGGCGACGTCGTCGTTGCGGCCGGGAAGGCGACGCCGGAGTCCATCAACTTTATGATCAAGCACGCCCGGGGCCTGGTGTGCGTTCCCATGCTGGGGGAGCGGCTGCGCTCCCTGGACATCGACCCCATGGTAGCCGAGAACACCTCCCTTCATGAGACGGCGTTCACCGTTTCCGTGGACGCCAAAAAAGGCGTGACGACGGGGATATCCGCCCAGGACCGGTGGCGGACCATCCGCCTATTGGTGGACCCGAAGGCCGTTCCTGGGGACCTATCCCGTCCGGGTCATATCTTTCCTTTGCGTTACAAAGACGGCGGTGTCTTGGTGCGGTCGGGCCACACCGAGGCGGCGGTGG
>PMLF01000143.1 GCA_003158755.1 Elusimicrobiota bacterium
AATACCGCAGGCGATGTAGAGCTTGGGGCGCACGGTCGTGCCGGGCTGCCCGACCTGGGGCTCGCGCGGCACCCAGCCGGCGTCCACGGCGGCGCGGCTGGCGGCCACGGCCCCGTTCAATACTTTGGCCAGCTCTTCCAAAGGTTTGAAGCCGTCTTTGCCGCCCACGCCGCGCCCGCCGGCGATGACGATCTCAGCGGACGAAATATCGGCCCCCTGGGACTCGACCGCCTCGAAGCGGACGAACCGGGTGCGGCATTTGACCGCGGCGGGATCGAAAGCGACCTTAACCACTTGTCCCTGCCGCCCGGCCTGTTTCTCCGCCCGGGGGAAAGACATGGGCCTAACCGTCGCCATCTCAGGCCGGCTCTTCTCGCAGAGGATCGTGGCCATCAGGTTGCCGCCGAAGGAAGGCCGCGTCGCGTGGAGCATGCGCGTCTTCGGGTCGATGGCCAGTTCCGTCGCGTCGGCGGTGATGCCCGTGTGGGCGCTGACCGCCACGCGGCTGGCGAAAGACCGCCCGATGGTGGAGGCCGGCATCAGGAGCTTGTTGGGTTTTTCTTTGTTGATCAGGTCCACCAGAGCCCGGGTGAACAATTCGTCGACGAAGAATTCCAGGGACGGATGCTCGATGACGTAGACCTTGTCCGCGCCGTGGTCGATCAAGTCCTGGGCCATACCGGCGACGTCTTTGCCGATGACGACCGCCGCGATCTTCTCCCCCAACGTCCCCGCCAAGCCCTTGGCCAGGTGCAGGAGCTCGTAGGCGGTGGACACCAGCTTCCCGTGCCGCACCTCGCCGAAGATCCAGACGTCCTTATATAGGCTGATGTCCTGCTTCGGACCCGACGCGACCGCCGAATCCTTGATCATGGTGATCGCCTTGAAGATGTCCTTGTGGGAGGATTTCTCCCCCAGCTTGTCGCACACTTCCACGCAGGCGTTGCAGAACACGCATTTGACTTCGTCGATGACGGCCAGCTTCTTAAACCTCGACGCGTCCGTCCGGTCGACCATCGTGATGCAGGAGACCGGGCAGGACTTGACGCAGGCGGTGCAGCCGGAACAGCGTTCAGCGGTGACGGTAATGGAATTGGGCATGGGGTCCTCTAAATCAGCTTCATTTCTTGGAGTTTGTCGACGAGGTTCTTGGCCTGTTCCTCGACGGTGGCGCCGGCGACGCGGACGCCGCCCTTGCGCGCGGGCGGGTTGAACGACTTGGAGACGACGGTGGGCGACCCGTTCAGGCCGATCTTGGCCGGGTCGGCGCCGATGTCCGTCTCGTTCCATTTGGGGATGACGGCCTTCTTGGCGTTCATTTTCCCCTTGAGGGACGCCAGGCGGGGCTCGTTGATCTCTTTCACCACGGCGAACACGGCGGGGAGATCCATTTCCAGAACGTCGACGCCGTCTTCCATCAGGCGGTGGACGACGATCTTCTTGTCGTCGATGGATTCCACTTTCTTCACGTAGGCGATGTTGGGCCAGTCCAGCCAGGCGCCGATGCCGGGACCCACGTGGCCGGTGTCGCCGTCGTTGGTCTGCTTGCCGCAAATCACGAGGGAGACGGGACCTTTCTCCTTGGCGATGCGCTCGATGCTCTTGGCGAGGGTGTAGGACGTGGCGTAGGTGTCGGCGCCGGCGAAAGCGCGGGAAGTGACGTGGAACGCCTGGTCGCAGCCCCGGGCGAGGGATTCCCGAAGGGCTTCCTCGGCCTGGGGAGGCCCCATGGTGACCACGGAAACGGTGCTGCCCGGGACGCGCTCCTTGATCCGGACGCCTTCCTCGATGGCGAACTCGTCGAAGGGGTTGATGGCCGCCGCCATGCCCTCGCGCTTCAGGGTTCCGGTGACGGGGTCGATTTGAATGTTGCTGGTGGAAGGCGTTTGTTTTATGCAAACAACGATATGAAGGCCCATGTGCTCCTCTGGATTGCCGGGTTGTGTAGGTTTTACGAACCAATGACGGGGATAATCCCGAAAGGAACGTGCAAATTCAGTTTATATAAAAGGAACCCGATTATCAACCAACCGGGGGGACCGTCGGGGGCGATTTCGGCTCGAAACGGCGTTTTAAGGAGCGGACCTGCCATTTGGCGGAAAAAAGAGCCGGCAATACCGCCGCCAAAGCCGCCAGGACGCCGAACCCGAAAACGATCATCAGCACCGCCGCCAACGACCCGCTGAACTTAAAGGNNNNCAATCCTCCTCTCTCCCGCCCCCTTGCCCGCCCATAAGTTCAGTGATAAACTGGTTTTATGGAAACATTGAAAAAGAAGACGCTTTTCTGGGATTGCGATCCCTCCCGGCTGGACCCGGAAAACAATAAGCGTTTCATCATCGAACGGATCTTGAAATACGGAGATGAAGAAGACGTCGCCTGGGTCCAAAATCGATACAGTTTAGACGACATCAAGGATGCCTTGCGCCGCCAAAGGACCCTGGACCCGAAATCGCTTAACTGGTGGCGCCTCACTTTCGACGTCGCGGAAACCGAATGCCTCCCCCCCTCCTCCACCCACGCACAAAGCGCGTTCTGGAATCGTTAGTCCCCTTTCT
>PMLF01000300.1 GCA_003158755.1 Elusimicrobiota bacterium
CGATGTTTAACCGGACAGCTGTGATTTTAACCATATTTGGTGGACGTGTTTCCCCTTCCGCCACACCCTTTGTAAAACCTCACCCCCGAAAAGCGGGCGGTGGACGAAATGGTTGTTTCGTCGTTTGGTGGAAAAATCGGGGGTATAACCATGTCATGAAAACAATCCACCCCCCGCAATTCATGAACCAAAGACGATCGCCGCCCGTGGCTGCCTTGTTGGGTCCTTTGTTTTTCGCAGCCCTCCTGGCGTCGGCGCCATCCCTCTTGACGGCCGCGAACATCACGGCCGTCTGGGCAAACAGCGGTGAAGACAAGGTTACTCAAAACGAGCTTCGCACCGTTACCGGCGGAGCGGGCGTTTTGAACAGCGTTTGGGACGGAAGCCGCATCAACCTGTTCGGCGGCCGCAATGAAACCGTGGCGTTTAACGTCATTTTGGAAGCCAGGGCCAACGCCGCGAGCGGGGTGACCGTCACCTTTAACCGCTTGGACGGCCCCGGGGGGGCGGCGATCACCGCCGCGCCCGCCAGCGGCGACGGCGTATTTGATTGGACCCAGCGTTCCATCGAGCTTTTCTACGTGCGTTATTTAAAGATCAAGGGTCTGAGCAAAATGTCCTACGAAACCTACGATGAACGCCACATCCCCAAAAGGATGCAGCGGCCTTGGAGCGGCAACGGCGCCGGGTCCGGCACCTGGCTCAACCGGCCCGACCACGACAAATATTATCCTGACATCGCCGTTCCTCTGGAACTGGTCCCCTCTTTTCCCATCGCCGCCGGCGCCAACCAAAGCGTTTGGGTGGACGTCACTATTCCCAAAACAGCCGACTCGGGCCTCTACACCGGAACCCTGGTTGTTCAAGAAGGCGGAACCGTCGTCGGCAGCATTCCGGTTCAACTCAAGGTGTACGACTTTACGCTTCCGGACACCCCCGCCGCCAAAACGATGCTCTATTACTCCTCGGAAAACATCAACAAACGATACCTGGGCGCAACCTATATCGACCCGGCGTCCGCTCAAGGCCGGCAGAGCAAGGTCCGGCGGGACCGGCATTTCTTGCTGGCCCACCGCCACCGCCTTTCGCTGATCGGCGACTCCCTCAACGATTGTGCGGCCCCGGGAGACCAACCGTGTCCCGATTGGCAGGCCCGATTGGACGGCAGCCTTTTCACTTCCGCCAACGGGTACGCCGGACCCGGCATGAACGTGGGGAACAACGTGTATTCCATAGGGACCTACGGCTCCTGGAACTGGAAAACCGGGGGACAACCGGGCATGAACCAGCACACCGATGCGTGGGTCAACTGGTTCACCGCCCATGCGCCGGCGACCGAATACTTCCTTTATTTGATCGATGAATCCACCGATACCGCTCAAATTGAAACGTGGTCCCAATGGATCCGAAACGATCCCGGTCCCGGCCATCTGCTCAAGTCCATGGCCACCATCGCCCTCCCGACGGGCGCCGCCCAAACCCCTTCCTTGGACATCCCCGTCTCAACCCTGGAGGTGGGCCTTCCCTCCCAGTGGCAACCGGAGGCGGACCTCTATACCAACGACGCCCGCAAACGGTTTTTCATGTATAACGGACACCGTCCGGCCACGGCTTCTTTCGCCACGGAAGATGACGGGATCGCCCTGCGTGAACTGGCCTGGGCCCAATACAAAAAACACATCAACCGCTGGTTCTTTTGGGAATCCACCTACTACAACAACTACCAGGGCGGCATGGGCGAAACCAACGTTTTCCAAACGGCGCAAACATTTGGTTCGAAGGGCGCGGTTGACGGAGTGTTGGGCGAGACGGGCTGGAACTATTCCAACGGCGACGGGGTCTTGTTTTATCCGGGAACCGACACGGTCTACCCCGCCGACTCCTACGGCGTGAACGGGCCATTTGCCAGCCTGCGGTTGAAGGCGTGGCGGCGCGGCGTGGAGGACGTGGACTATCTCGCCTTGGCGGCGGCGGTGGATCCGGCCCAGGTGCAGGCCATCGTCAATCAAATGGTTCCCAAAGCCCTGTGGGAATACGGCGTCAACGACATCAACGACCCCACCTACGTCCTGACCGACGTCAGTTGGTCCAACGACCCGCAGCTGTGGGAGGCCGCGCGTTTGCAATTGGCCAACATCATCACCTCCGGGGGAAATACGCCTCCACCGCCTGCGGGAGATACCTCGCCCCCGCAAGCTCCCTCCGGAGTCTATTTCAATTATCCGATGGCCAACAGCCTCCGGCTCAATTGGAATGCCGCCGTCGATAACGTGGGAGTCGCCGGCTACCGCATCGATTTGGCGCTTGACGCCGCCTTCAATAATAAAGTTCCGACCTACGCCGATTTAGACGTGGGTAACAACCTCTTGTTGGCCCTTTCGGGGCTTCAGGCTGGAACTTCTTATTACGGACGGGTGCGGGCGTACGACGCGACTGGAAACTTGTCCACCTACAGCGCGACCGCTCAAATGCAGACCCTCAGCTCGAACTGCGCGGCCCAAAGCGCGCCCACGAACCTCACCCTCGGAAACCCCACCCTGAACACCCTCTCCGGGGCCTGGGCGCCTTCCACGTCAACAGCCGCCTTCTCCGTGTCGAGTTATCAAGTGCAGGTGTCCACCATGGCCTCCTTCGCCGACTTCCTGGCCAACCCGTGGAACGGTTATTTCTACACCTATCAATACACCAGCGGGGATTTTTCCGGGCTTCAGCCCGGAACCAAATATTATGCGCGGGTCCGGGCCATCGACGCGTCCGGAAACACCTCCAACTACAGTCCGACCGCCGCCGCCTCAACCAAGACGAACATCGTCGCCCCGCCTCCTCCGTCGACGGTCGCCTTCCGCTACCCCAACGTCACGACGCTGAGACTCTATTGGAGTTCCTCCACCGCCAACGCGGTCGTGACCGGCTACCGGATGGATCTGGCCACCAACGCCAGCTTCGGCGCCAAGGTCGCCGGCTTCGTCGACAAAGACCTGGGCAACGCCCTGTCGATCAACCTCGACGGCCTTTCAGCGGGCACGACCTACTACGCCCAAGTCCGGGCCTACGACGCGCAAGGGAATGTTTCCGGCAACAGCGCGACGGCTCAAATGCGCACCTTCGACGCCAATTACGCGAGCGCGAACGCACCGGCCAAGGTGACGCTCAGCGTTCCCACCCGCACCACCGCCCAGTTCGCCTGGACGGGGTCGAAATCGATCGGCGGCTTTACCGTGGCCACCTATCAGGTTCAGGTGTCGCGCAGCGCCAACTTCACCGAATTCATCTCCAACCCGTGGAACGGGTCTTTTTACGCCCAACCCGCCACCACAGCCTCGTTGACCGGATTGCTGGCGAATACCCGATATTACGCCCGGGTTCGCGCCGTCGACAGCTACGGCAACACATCCAACTATGGACCCGTGGCGTCCGTACTCCTGCCGAAATAGCCGGACAGCTGCAATGGGTCATAAACGCGGCTGGCCCCATTCCTTCGTCAGAAGGTTAATGGGGCCAGCCGCGTATTCCAATTTAACCTCACCGACCCGCCGCGCCGCCGGTTCGTCGCGGGTTGTCAGGCGGCTCGGGCCCTAATTTTTCCGGTGCCCACCAGTCCCTGCGAGGTGTGCCCGAACGAGGCCGCTCGGCTTCGAGGCAAGGCCCTTTTCAAATATCAAACCGAGAATATTTACCCCGGTCTTCCAAAAGTCAAATCAAATCCAAACCAAACGCCGAATGTTGCAGTTATCCACAATTGGGAAAGGCCGCATTATTTGCGGATAGAGTTTTTGGCCAGGACAGGTGGCCTTTCGAGGAAGTTCTAAGACGGACGGGGCCGGGAAAGTTGGCCGGGGCATGGCGGGATTTTACAAAGAATGAAGGCTCAAAAACATGGAGGGACCTCTCGCTACGGCAACTTATGGAAGCGGGATAAGAACTCGTGTGGTTGAATGACGGGAATCCCTTGAACCTCTTTAAGGACCAGGAGGTCCTTGTCGCCCGACACGATGAAAGCTGGTTTCCCTCCCGCCGCCGCCTCCAACCACATCCGGTCGTCAGGATCACGAACGCTCATCTTGGTCGATACCGGTTCTATCAGCTCACTGGATTCCGTCAGAAGATGATCCCACTTGGCGTAAAGATCGGCGCCCTGGTCCATGAACCGGAGGAGGACTTCGCGATACTCTTCCAAGATGGGCAGGGTCACCACGAGGGTAACACGTCCTTCCAGCCACAAATCAAGAATCCGCTCCGCCGGGCCGTGCCAGAGGACGCCGGAAATCAGGACGTTGGTGTCGAGGAGGACCCTCATTTTCCGCGGCGGACTTCGCGGATGACGCGCTCCACGTCCGATTTCTTATAGCCCATCTTCACGGCATGCCGGTGACTGTCGGCCAAGAGCTTTCGAAACTCCGACGGCGACGGACGGCCGATCCTTTTCAAAAGGATCGTGTCGGGGGAACCGATGACGACAAACTTCGTCCCCGCCCCAAATCCCAAGGATTCCCGGATGTCTTCGGGAATCACCACCTGGCCCTTCGTGGACATGCGCGTCGTTTCAATTAAATCCATAGTGTTTCCCCCTGTTAATCTTACCAGTAAGATTATAGCGGGTCACGCGCTCATTGTCAAGGCGTCCGCCCGGCTTTGATCTTCCCCCTCGGATGGTGCCGCCGGTGCGCCGCCTTCAGCTCCTCCGGGCTCACCCGCGTGTACACCTGCGTGCTTTCCAGGACCGAATGGCCCAGCATCTCCTGCAGGCGGCGGATCTCCGCGCCGCCGCGCAGCATGTGCGTCGCGAAGGCGTGCCGCAGCCCGTAGCACGTCACATCCCCCGCCTTCGCGCGTAACGCCAAACGCCGGACCAGAAGGCTTAACGTCATCGGGTCCAGCCGCCGCCCGTTCCTCGACAGGAAAAGCGCCGCTTCCCCCCGCTTGTCCTGCTGCCGGCGGCCTCCCTCGATGTACCGCGCCAGGGCCGCGAGCGCCGCCCTCCCCACCAGCCATTAGGCCATTAGGGGACGGCCATTAGGGGACGGAGTTAATTTAATAAGTTAATTCCGATCGTCCGTGATTCCGATTCTCCCCGCCCGATCATCTGTGATACAGCCGATCCGGATATTGATAGGAAATCCGCCAAGGTTTTCCCGCTCAGACCGATCTTAGTTCTTCCCAAATATACAATCAAACCTTTTGCCTTCGATACGGAATTTTCTCGTCCTTTCTTCTGCAGCTTTTCAAATGGCAATGAATAGTGGTCACACACCTTATGCGCCAATCGCTCCAACGTCCATCCGGCTCTTTTAAGGTTCTCCCGGTTCACCATTTTCTCCTCAGATGATTTAAGCATCTCGGAGACAAAGGAACCTTCACCCAAGACACGTTCATCTCCCCGCCAACCTGCCCCTTCTCGTTTCAGACCTGCAACTCCCGCCCATCCTCCCGCGCTGCGCCGCAATCCTCCACCGGTTAAATCCGTTCGACGTCCCATCTTCCATCCATCTTGAATGAATTTTCTATACCGGCCAATCTTTTCCTTTTGAGATCCACCGAAATGAGTCAAAACGGACTTTGTGTTTTGCCATTCTTCGCCTTCCCCCCCCACCAAAGCCTTATGGCTGGACCAAGGGTACCGATCCAATTNNGAATTGAGATGAATGTACCTGACCAGTTCCAGAAAATAGGGGTCTTCTTGACAGAGGATGGATTTGTAGCGGTTTTGGTAGAGATAGCCGGCGCGATGATGGCGGTGATTGAAGTAAACAGCATAGCCGGTGAGGAGGCTTCTCATCAGGTCGCTTAAAGGTAAATCACCGCAATGAATGAGAAGATGAAAATGGTTAGGCATCAACACCCATGCCTTGCAACGACAATGGGACTTTTCCAAGGCGACGCCAAGACGATCCAGAAACTCTCGGCGATCGGCATCATCCTTGAAAATAGCTCGCCGTTCAATGCCTCGCGTTATCACATGATAGAAAGCACCAGGGACGTTCAGCCGCTTATGCCGGGGCATGTCTTGAATTTAGAAAATCATCGGCGCTGTGTCAATTAACTTATTAAGTTAACTCCGTCCCCTAAACCACTCTGGGCGCGCCCGCGGAGGCGGNNGGGGGAGCGCTAGCGGAGGAGGGGCCGCCGGAGCGTGGGGTGGGCCAAGGTGCGCCGCCGGACGGCCGCGCATGCCTTCCGTGCGGCCGCCCGCCGACGCGCCGACCTCGGGCGCGGTGTGGAACGCCACCACCACCGGAAAATTGTTTTTTAGGCGCAGCTGGGGAACATCACCGCGCGGGGAAGCCGGCCGCCGCAGGCGGTGGACGGCCGATGTGTGGCCGGCCAGCGGCGACAGCCGCCCGGCGTTCGTTCCAACTCCCGAACCGGAACGTTCGTCCGGGCTGTCATCCCCGACGTGCGCCGCAATCGTCCGTCCATCGTCTTTCACATCGGCGGCGGCGTCCTCTCTACAGTCAGAGCCTTTACTAACTTACCAACATCCTCGATCGGTTTTTCTTTCCCTAACCCAAGCCCGACATTTATCAAAATCAATGAATCGTGTAACAGGGACATTGCCGCCACCAAGTTTTGGTCGGCGCATCGAACCGTCGGGGTTATGTCCAACTCCGTTGCTTCCTCTCCTTTCCGTCGGGCATACCGGAATAAATCGTACCCGTGCGTCGTCCCGGAAAGGAATGGATACATGACTCGATAATTCCCCTCAGACTCAACCTTCTCGCTCAGATCAGCCAGGTTGCACCCCCACGGTCCATCTCTTACGAATGCCTTCCATTCATCCGGTGTCATCTTCTCGGACTCTTTCTTAACGAGCTCCTTCCATAGGTTGAACCTGGGATCCGGTTTTCCAGGAAAATATTTCTCCATGGCGTCGATAAACTTTTTATCGTTCGCCATCGCCCACATCATCCACCGCCTAGAGAACTCGTCTTTATCGGGGGCCTTCGCCACCAGGTATCTCAACCTCACGTATAGCTCGAACATCGCCCTCACCTGCAGATTGGACTCCTCCCCCAGCCCTTTTTCACAAAGACGATACACCGCATAGAAAAGCCTCATCTGTTTCACGTACGCGGCCGCCAAACATAAAGTCAGCGGTTCCCCTTTCCCGACCCCGACCCTCTCGTCGGGCATGATCACCATCATCGAAATCCGCCAAGCGGACTTCGCAAATTCGAACTGCTTTTTGAACTCCTCTTTTATGACGCGGCAATGCTCTTCCTCGCAAGGTAACTCGATATCAGGCATCCCACAACTCCTTTACTCAACTTTCGCTGAAGGCGTTGGCGGAGGATCTCCATCCGGCCAACGTCGCCACCGGTCCCGGCCATCCATCGCCGCGCCGGGTCGTCATCCTTGCGGCCGGGGCGTCCGCGGCTTCCATCCATCCGTCACCGGTGCGGCGTCCCGGTCCTTCCATCCCCGGCCGTCGTCGCGGCGGGAACCGTCGCCCGGTGGCGCCCCGTCCATCCTGTCCGCCAGGTCCGCACCCGTTGGAGCGGTCCGCCGTCAGGCCTGGACAGCTGGCGGCGTCAGCGTCCAGCCGTCCCGCCCGTCGTCATCGGTCCCGGCCATCCATCACCGCGCCGGGTCGTCATTCCCTCGGCCTGAGCGTCGGCGGTCTCCATCCGTCCGCCGACGGCACGGCGTCCCGTTCCATCTCCGGTCGTCATCGCGGCGGGAACCGTCGCCCGGCGGCGTCCAGGCCATCCCGGCCGCCAGGTCCGCGACCGTCGGAGCGGTCCGTCATCAGGCGCTGGCGGCGTTGGCAGATCGCCGTCCTGGTCGTCTTCCAGCGCGGTGCGCTCGTTCGTCCTTCTTCCCGCGTTGCTGTCTTCTCCGTGTCAGGAATCCAATTACATAATGTGAAGGTCAGAAGTTCAAGTGACGGGGGTTCTCCGGCGAAAAAGA
>PMLF01000326.1 GCA_003158755.1 Elusimicrobiota bacterium
CTGTTGCGGATGGTCCCATCGAGTTCAACGCCAGGAATATGGACCCGGCCCGCTACGCCAAGTACGAGGCGAAAGCCAAGGAAGAAATCGCTTCACTAAACGAAGCGGCTTCGCAAACCGAGACGGCTTCGGCCGGCAGTCTCCTCCTTATGGGGATGGCTGGCGTCTCCGCCGGGGAGGAAGAGGTCAGAAAATCGGCCACTCCGGCAAAGGACATGTTGGAAAGCATGCCCTCCGATGGAGGTTCCCGTTTGGTGCAATCGTTCGTCGAGGACGGGAAAGTGAAGGTCGAAAAGATATTCGACTACCTCCACCCCGATGCGCGGGTGGAAAGGACTTACAATAAGGGCGCCGACGGTAAATATGAGAGCTCTCCCAGCCAGACGATGATGTATTGGGTGGTGACCAAACCGGACGGGACCAAGACGGTGGATTCCCGGTCGATTAAAACGGGAGGGGAGAACAACGTCGATTCCAAGCCCGTAAACTTCGATTTGAATTTCGGCGAGAAGTTGTACTTGGTGGAGTTCACCGGCGAAACCCCCAGGTATTCCGTCGCCGAATTTACGGGCGGGAAAAACACGGTCCTACCCGACGAGGGAGGGTCCGGGGCCGAGGCGGCCGCGCGGAGGTCCACCTACTCCGGGACCATGGAAATCGACGGGGAAGGGAAACCACGATACGTGGGCGATGCCGTCCGGAAAACCATGGCCGGAGACCTGTTCTTCTCCAACGCCTCAAAGGCCGTCGGTTTCGCCGGCGAGGCCCTTTTGACGGTCGACCATTTATGGGGCACCTCATCCGTTGAAAACTCGCTTTTGATTTCCGCCCAGTGCGGTGATAAGGTATTGGATTTCCAACAAGACCTGGTCAACGTCGGTTGGGAAATCAAGGTTCCTGTGAAGGCAACGGTGAGCGTTAAAATCGCCGTTGGAGACGTGATGGATGAGGGAGTCCTGACCCATTTGGGCCTGGAAGCGGGAGAACAAAAAAATAATGGAGACCAGATTTTAGCGACCATCTTTTTGCCCGTCGCAGGCGGGCTCGAATGGAAAGGCGCGGCGTGGGAGGGGAATCGGTTTAAGGTCGATGAAAACGGCCAATTGAGCATCCGCGCCGAAATCAACGAGAGAAACGGTCTTTTCAACACGTGGAGTTTTGACGGGAACGTGGGCCAGTGGCGGCATGTCACTTCCGTCGACGCCTTCGGCGCCGCCGCGGCGTCCATTTTCTATAAAGTCCCCGTGGTGTTGTCCGAGGCGCTCGTCTTCTTGGCCGGCGTGGCGGACGTGGTCACGGATGCCTTTGTGGCTGTTACGACGTTTTCCGCTCGAGATAACATGTGGAGCTTTAAGGACGCGGCTAAGAGCGAGATCACCTGGGGCCGGCAAGGGTTGGAAGCTGCCAATAAGGAGCTGGCTTTCCAAACGAGCGCCATGGCGTCGGTGGGTTATTGGTTGGAAACCGGGCTTTCGACGTTCATCCGGTGGACGGCCGGCGTCGGCCAGTTGGCGGCCGGCCTGCTTCCGTTTATGGTCATCGGCGGAGGGATTTTCAACAGCATAAAGGTTTTGGCTCGGGCCCGTGGCTGGCTGCAAGAAGTCCTGAGTTTGACGAAGGTGAACACCTTCAGTTTCAGCCTGACGTTCTCCATGACGGCGAAGGACGTCGTCGGGGGGCATTATTCCTCCGCCTTGATTTTCCTCGGGGTCACGGCCATTTTCACGGTCATCAGTCTGGCGATCCGATTCGTTCCTTTCTTGAAAGCGGCCGGCAAGGGATTGGAAAGCTGGAGCCAGGCGGCCTTGCCTTCGGCCTTCGAGGCCATTCAAGTGGGCAACCGTTTAGGGAACGCCGTCAAGATGGGATTGTTCTTCGGCGTGGTGGGCGTGGCTCACGCCCAGATCAGCCAGTGGAACGAGGGCGGCGGGTTCATGGGTCTCAAGCTCCTGACCGTGTTCGCGATCGCCTTCATCATGGGTTCCTTGGGCGGGGCCGCCATAAACCCAACGAAGATCCCCGCCCGGTGGCTCACCTTCATCAAAGGCGAGATCGCCGGGTTCGTCAAGGCTCCGTCCCTGTTCTTCTTCTCGGCGATCAATTCCGCCGCCCACCTGACCCTCTTCAATATCCTGCCCATCGGCGCCCTCACCAACGCGTTTATGGCCCAGGTAATGGGCAGGATTTTCGGCGGAGGTTCCCGCCCCTTCGGTTTGAAGGAATATCTCCGGTCCATCGACCAAGGATTTCGAACGGGCATGACCTTCGGCGTTTTCTACTCCTGGAGCGTCCAGGGAGGCATGATCAGCGGCAGCTCCGCCATGAAGGCCTTCACGGAAGCCGGCCCCATCCGCGGGACCTTCCGGGTGTTGTTCGGAACCGCCAGCTCAAGAGTCACTGGTGCCCCGGCTGATTTCCTTAGCCCCGTCCTGTGGCGGCCGCTCATGGCGCGGTCGGGAGCCCTGGGATGGATCGGCGGCCAAATCCACATGGCGGAAACTATCGGGGCGTTCGATATCGCCAGCCGGTTGGGAACGATGTCCGGCATGAGGATTGAAAGTTATCTGAATGATCGGTTCGGCACGGACTTGCGGGGAGAAAAGGCCTATATTTCCCAGCTCCTCAGCGGTCTCGCCTGGATGTTCCTGCCGGGCGGAAAAAGCACGGCGGGGTTCGAACGGGGCGGCGGCGAGGCCACGAAGTTGATGTCCGAGGCGGCGCGACTCGCGTTGCCCGAATCGGCGTCGTCCGGCGTTCGCGCGGAGGACATGTCGGGCTTGTCCCCCGAGTTGGCCGCCAGGGTAAGCCAGCGCACATCGAACTTCTCGACGGCGGCGGAACGGGCCACGTCTCCCCGGGAAACCGCCCTCGTGTTTCGAGAAGGCGAGGAAGGGTTTATGGTCGTCGATCAAACGGCGGAGGATTTCCGGCTGACGGCCTCCAACCCCGAGGCCAGGTCCGGACTGACGGCCATCGACGCCTTATCCGGCGCGCTCCGCAGCGGTTCCGTTCAATCCGTCTGGTCGGCGATCCGGGGGCTGGTCTCGGGCGAGTCGTCCGCGGGTCCCGCGGCCAACGAAGGCCGGGCCGCCGGGTCCGAGGGTGCCTCGGAAGGACCGGCCCCCGAATCTCACCGCGTTTTCGAATACACGCAGGAATCCCGTGCCGCCGACCTGAGCGATTCGATGCTCCCCGCCGAGCGGGTCAAAGCGATGGGCGGATTGGCCCATATTGAGATGAGCGGTCAAGGCGGCGAAGTGTCCCTCGAGGTTGGGGGTCGTTCAGTGAGGCTGATCGTCACGCAAGGAGAAAACGGCGTCATGGACGTGTCGGCTTGGTCCGGGCGACGCAACCTGGGCCGGTTGGACTTCCAGACCTTGATGGACCGGCTTTCTTATACCGTGCTCCGCGAGGGGCCCGGATCCCAGGCGCTTCCGATCGCTCAGGACGGCGTGGTCGACACAATGACGCGAAGGGTGGAATCGACCTTCTTCCGGCGCGGCGGTCAAGCTCCGGTCACTGAAACGACCGGACGGACCCTGGACCGGAGTTACCAGGCCCACGAAGTGGCCCGCATGGAGGAGGGTTTCGAAATCGGCGGAGTCAAAGTGACGAAAGGCATGGTGGAAATAGCCCGCCGCGAAATGCTGGCCTCCTCCGTGGAATTCGGGACGGCTCGTGTCACGGTGAACGAACAGGGGGAGAAGCTATTCGAAGGACGGGTTTCCAATCCCGAGGCCCTGGGGCCGGAAGCCGCCAACTTGATCAAAAACGCTTCGGGCAATGCGACGCTTCGCTTCAACGAGTCCACCGGCCAGATCACCGTCGAGTTCGAGACCATCCGGGACCCGGTGCGGATCGTGGACGATTTCTACAAGATCAAAGGCAACGGTGGCGACGAGGCGTCCGAGGGGATGCGAACCCTCGCGGCCCAGTTGGGGAAGCTCGCCAATTTGACGTTCAAGGTAACCCTCTTCCTCGACGGCGGCGGGATCCCCCGGCGCATGACGATGGAGGCCGTCGTGAAGTTCGGGTCCTTGCCCGAAAGCCTTAAGGCCTCCAAATTCGGCAACGCCGTGCAAGCCTGCGAATCGGCCGGGATCATGGACGCTTTCAAAGTGGTGATCACCGCCGAGGAGAAGAAAGCGCCGGAGGCCCGCTTGACGGCGGACTTCAGCGAGGAGCAATTGAGGACGCTAGCCTCCGATCCGTCGGGCGCTCGACTCAAGGTGTTGAGCCTCCTGGCGCCCAACGGGGAGCTGCTTCCCATGCTCAAGCTGGTGGGCGGGCGCCTGGAATTGCTGTCGTCCCTACATTTTGAAGCGGACATGGCCGGACGTCTGATTCCCGACTCCATGCGGGTTCGTCTCGGCTCGGAGGCGGCGAGGGAGGCGAACACGGCGGGGCTGAGGGGGAGCGAGGGCGATGTCCGGGGCGGCATTGAAGCTCTCCGTCTGGACGGCCTGGAAGGGTCCATTACCATCGGTTCCCGTGAGGGCCACTTGTTCCGGGAAGAAATCCGACTGAGGCTCAACGACGCCACCAAGAACCCGCGCGAGATCATCCGGAGGCTCAAAGGAGCCGGTCTCGACGCCGGGACGGATTTGGAGCTGGGCATTACCCTGGAAGTTCTTGAATTGGAAATGGGAAAGGCCTTTTCCCACCATCAAGGGATCGTGATCGAAGGTTCCGGTAAATCCATGAAGGTCCGATTGGTGGAGAACGGCCGGACGACCCAGGTCTCCTCCAAGACCATGGACAAGATCATGGTTCGAGTCAACGAAATCAACCGCATCCGTGAGAAATTCTCCATGCGGTCCGACGCCCCCTCCCTCGGCATCCTTCAACGGGCGGCGGAGCTCTTCATCTCCGATTCCCGGCAGTACGCGGGTCGCGTGACGGTCCGGGTGAACGGCCGCGAGCAGGAAGCCCCGTTGACCGACGGTGAACGGCAGCTCGTGGCGGAACACGCCGCGGATTCCGCGAACGCCCGGGAAGCCTGGTGGCGCTCGGAGGAGTCCTCGTCGATCCGTTCGAAGATCGGGGACACCATCGATTCCTTGAGCGGAAACCACCCGGTGCGGCGGGCCGTCGCCGACGCCAAATTGGCGGAAATCGACTCGTTCGCGGTTTCCCCGGCCATTTCCCCCGCGGTCCAACGCGGCAATGCCATGACGGCGGAGGAATACAACACCCGGTTGGAAGGCGTGTTGGATGTGTTGGGCATCCACGTTTCGGGCCGTCTCGATTCACGGGTTTCTCTCAGCCGCTTGGCGACCGCCGCCCGGGCCATGGTGGAAGCGGAGTATCGGCGGGATTCGGCGGCCACTCCGAGGGAAAGGGCTCGGGCGGATGCGGAGATGAAAGCCGAGGAATGGCTCATCGATCGTATGGTGAGCCGGGAGCATCCTGGCGGGACGGTTCCCCAGGAGCTTTTCAATCGCCAGGTGGATCGTTTGTTCGCCGATCGCGCGGAAAACGAAGCCAAGCTGGACGCCCTTCTGGAAAACCGGTCGACGGAGACCAGGTCCATCCGCCGCCTCGCCTACGTCGCGCGGAGCGCCAAGATCGACGTCGAACTCGAATTGGCGGAAATGGACGTGGCCGATGCCCGGGCCGCGTTGAACACGATCGTGGACGATCCCTTGAATGCCAAGGCGAATTACGAGAAGACCTCCGCGAGGTTGAAGGATCTCTTGGGTAGCGTCGGCGCCCGGGAGGCAAAGCGCGAGGACACGGCGGCGGACCGTCAGAAGATATCCGACCTCCAGGGACTCCAGAAGGGTCAGCAGGCCCACTTCAAGGCCCTCACCCTTCGCGACCTGCTCCGGGCGCAGCGGGAGGAAGTGTCCGGCCTCCGCGTTCGTTTGGGGCTGCGGTCCGCCGACACGGCCATCGATGTGGCCAAGACCAAAGCCATGAGCAGACAGATCATCCTGGAATCCCGGCAAAAGATCACCCGCATCGACCAGGCTAGGAGGGAACTCGGCCGGTTGAGGACCGACGAACAAGTCCCGGAAACTCTATTAGCGGAAGCGCGCGCTTTGGGCGCGGATGTCAACCCCGACATGAAGGGGGATGAGATCCGCAATCGCTTGGGCACGATCCGGGAGCGGGTGACCGAGACCGTCGATAAGTTCAGTCGCCCGGTGAGCTGGCGCAACGTCGACCAGCAGCGCATCATCAACCAACTGCGCGCCCAGCGGGAAAACATCCCCTTGGCCGAGCTGGAGGCGCGGAGGCTCGCGGAGCTCAAGGAAGGTTTGAGCGGCAGCGAAGAAGGGCGGCTGATGCTCCGGCTGATCGACCAATGCATGGCCGACGGACTGCCGGATTTGCAAATGGTGACGCGATCGATCACGGAGGTCCGGAACCATTTCGAGGCGAGGTTCGCCCAAGTTGGATTGGCCGCCGGTCCGAGGGCCACTGAATTGCAGGCCCGTGAGATATGGATGGGGTTGTTCGAGGCGGATTCCCTCCAGGCCCGTGACGAGACCATGACGAAGATTTTGAACCTGGCCTTCCCCCACGTGAACGGGGACGCCTCCAAGCTCAATTTCGCCGAGCGGTTCTCCATCGAGATGAAGCTGATGGAAATGTCCCGCAACGGCACGGACCTCTCCAGGACCTGGGATAACAACGTCGTCGGAAAGTTCCCTCTCCAGGTCGTGATGATGATCAACAACCTCACGGGCCGGATCTGCGCCTTGAAGACCGCCGGCGGAAAATCCGCCGTATTCACCCTGGTCTTCGGCGACCTGGCCATGCGGGGCAAGCTGAACGAATCCGTGGGCGAACTGATGACGGACACGGCGCCGGAGATCCAGAAATACGTGTCCAAGGACTATCAGCCCCTGGCCAAGGCCTTGGGTTTCCGGTACGTCAACGGCGCCGAATATTACGAAGCCAGAAACTTCGAGGGGCTGGCTCGGATTTACGAGAAGGATTCCCGGACCGTCGTCGTCTACGACAGCCATTCCCGCGGTTTCGTGGAGTTGGAGGCCCGGGCGAGGAACCCCTTCGGCCTCCACGAACTGCTCAACAACGTGTCGGCCCGGGGCGTGGACGAGGCGGACGTGCCCGCCCTATCCCGGTTGGCGTTCGTCATGAGCCAGGGCGAGAACTTCGCCAGCAAGGAGGCGGTCAATAGGACGTCGGGCCTGCTCGATGTCCTATTGGCAAGGTTGGGGATCGGCGAGGTGGACCTGGGCCGCCTCGACACGCAGGGTCGCGGCATTCTGGAAGGGAAAGATTCCTATCGAAGCAAGGCCGAGTTCGAGGAGCAAAAACTCCGGGAATCGGAGAAGGAGTTCTTCACGGTCGGCGACAACGGCGACATCGAGTTGTCCCGAGGCCTCATGAAGGCCATCCAAGGAGAACGCGGGAACGGCGAGGCGCTTTACACGAAACAAGAGGTGCAGAACGCCTTGCGCGGTCTCCGGGACTCCATCCACGGCCAGTTCGCCAAAGTGAACAAAGACTCCGGCGAAATCGAAATGTTCAACGAGGCCGGTACGGCCCAGCCGGGTGTCGTCGACGGCAGTATCACCTTCTGCATCTCGATGGTTCTCCTGAAGATGAGGGCTTTGAACGCCCGGGGTGAGTCGCATAGCTTGAGCGAAGGTCGCATCAAGATATCCAACTCCGACGCCGAGGCCACCCTGGCCCTGATCTTCAAGCGGTCCGGGGCGGGAGAACCGGTTTTGAACTTCGGCGGTTCCGCGACGATGGACGTGGCCAAGGACATCGCCCGCGTCATCTTCAACGCCAGCGTCAAACTGGTGGAATCGTCGGAGCTTCGCAGCAGTTATTTCGCCAACGAGAGCGACTGGAACGAGGACAGCCTGGCCACGAACCAAGGCGTCCGGAAACCTCCCCGGATCGAGAACGCGACGGGCGACGAGCAGATGCAGAAGGTCCTGGACCAGACCGCGACGTCTTGGAAGGATAACCAGAGGGGCTGTTTGATCGGCGTGGCGGACAAGGGCAAGGCGCGGCAGATCTTCTTTGAGGTTCTCCGGAGGTTCAGCGCCGACCGGACGGTCGAAATCGACAAGGTAGAAATCGATTCCAGGAACATGACCCTCAGCCAGACGATGTTACTGGCCCGGGAGAGGGGGATCGAAACGGCCCGATCGATCGACATTATCGACGGAAGCGTTCAACCTTACCTGACTCCTGAGACCATCGCTGGAAAGTCGGGGAGGATGATGGCCGGCGGTCGGGAAGTTCAAACGGGTCGGATCGTGATTTCCAACCGCGGCGGCCTCCGGGCGATCAACTACAAGGGCCAGGTGGACCTGATCTTGGTGGATGCCCACGAGTTCACCTACGGAGGCCTGTTGCAGGCCCTGGGACGTGTTGAACGCGAGGGGTTCAACGATGCAAACGGCCGCTGTGTCCGGTCGGAACGCCTCGTCCTGGTCAACGGGAAAGAAATGGCTCTCAAGTGGAAAGAGATGGTCGAGCGCAACGAATTCATTTTGCGACAACATGGCTCGGGGCTTTTCGGGGAACGGACGGAAACTCAGGATATGTTCAACCGCTTGAAAGCCGGCGGGGTGGGGGAACGTTTGGCGGAGGAGAAATCCCTCTCGGGAGTCGAAATGCGGGAGCTCCTGCAAGTCTCAACCGAGTACCGGACCGCCCTAGAAAAGTCCGAGTCCGTCCAGTTCAAATCCAACGTGGAGACCGCGGCCGCCCTGCTCAAAGGCCCCCTGGCGGAGCTTCGGGTTCTGGACCCGGGATTCATCAGCAAGATTGAAAAAGAAATTTTGGAGCACGACGAGCAACAGCCGGACCCGCCGGACGAGGGTTCTCATCTATCCGACCCCGTGGAAATGAACCGCCGGACCTTCGAGAGCGCCCTTCAGAACGCCATCAAGTTCTGGCGCAAGGTGGAGCGCGGCAGTTCGAACGGCCTGGTCCGGGACGAGGCCCATTTGCGCGTCGCCGAACTGGAGCAGACCCGCAGCGAATTGGATCAAATCTTCTCTAAAGACGCGTTCCACCGCAAAGTGACCGCGGCCTTCACCGAAACGCCCAATAGCGTCTGCGACAGGCCGTCGCGGTTCGTGGCCGAGGTGTCGGCGTCTTTGAGCCAGAGCGTGATGCCCACGGAAAGCTCCAAGACCCCCGTGGGAGAGAATAGGACGGTCGCCCAGGCGGTGAAAACCGCCGTTCAGTCCGCCAGGAAGAACGGAGCTTCCGAAGAAACGGTCGCGTCCCTGGGGAGGTTCTTTAAGCTGGCGACGTCTTCCGTTGACGCGAAAGATCAGGGCGTTCTCCCGTCTTCCTGGTTCTATTGGGGGACGAACGATCAAGGCAACAGCGTCTTGATGCTTTCCTCCGCCGGCCAGTCGGCGTTGAGCCTCCTTACCGCCGCGCTGGGCACGGCAGGCGGAGCGGTTGCGCTCCTAGCCGCCTACCAATCCTTGCGGAGAGAAGACAAAGACATTTCGGGAAATTTGCTCGCGACGGAGGAGTTGCGGCGGAACGGGATGTCGGATCCTATCGCTGAACTCGTGGCCGTGGTCCAGGTCCTTCAAAAGGGCGGATTGGATATCAGCGGTTCCAATCCCCAATCCATCCTGACTCAAGTCGCCACGGCGGAGGGACAGGGCGTGGCGCTGCCGACTTCGATCGAAGGCTGGAACCACCTCCTGCGCGGGGACGGGTTCGTCATGGGCCGCCTGATGTCTCAACTGGACGAAAAGAAGCGGGACCCGAACGTGATGCTGCTGCGGGACACGGCGCCCCTCGTGGCCCAGGCTCGGAGGACCATCGCCCATCTTCCCGACGGCGAAGCCCGGCGGTCGCTGGAAGATTTCGTGAGGCTTTGGGACGTGAATACGGCCCGCAGCGATCGGACGGCGAAGATCCAATCGGCTATGCAAGACCGGTCTTGGATCCGGAAAGTTCCTTCGTTCGTCCTCATGTTCGGACTTCAGATTTCCATTAAAGCCTCCATGTATTTCTTCAAGCAGGCCCGCAACGCCGCGGCGTCCACGACGGGCATGGGCCGGACGGCCCCCGCCGACGAAGCCGGTCTGCGGCGGCTGGAAGCCGAGGCCACGGCCCGCTTCGCCGAGATGAGGGATCCCGCCGTGCGGACGAACTTCCTTTCCTTGGCCCGATCCATGTTCATCGACCGGGAAGGCGGGATCGGCGAAGTCTCCGGCCGGCGAATCTGGAACAACCTCCGTTTGGAGTCGCTCGTGAAAGCGGCCCAGGAAGCGGGTAAACCCGACGGGGACCGCACCGCCATTTTGCAGAAGTTGGTCAATCAAAACCGGCGATTCAATCCCCTTTCCCGGATGAGCGCGGAGGCCAAAATCGGATTGGTCGTCGGCGTCTCGGTTGTCGGCGCGGCGGCCATGATCGGGTTGGGCATCGGTAGTTTGGGTTTCGGCGCCGCCATGAAAGTATTTATGGTGTGGACGCTCATCAAACAGTTGCGGGACAAACGCCCGGAGAACTGGAAGGGATGGCTCAAGCTAGGCGCCACGGCCCTGTTTACCCTCAACATGCTCGGCGTTCCCATCCTGGACCTCTTGGTCAATGCGCACGGCGGAGTGATGGGTTTCATCTCCGCGAAATTCCATCTTCAACAAGCGGCCTCCGCGGCGACGACGGTGACGACGGCGAAAGGCGGTACCGACTGGCGCTTCGTCAAACGGGCAGGCTTCGCGTTCCTCTCGGTTTCCATGGCGGTGAACGTCGCCCAAGGCGTCGTCCGGCCGCAGCACGTTAAGATGCCCGCCTTGGGAGGGGGCGGTCCCGACGACGACAAGAAAGGTCCTCTCGATAAGTTCTTCTCCGTCGCGAAGGCATTCTGGGGATATGTTTTGAGCCGGGGGTTGGTGACCAACCTGGTCGTGATCGGCGCCTCCCTCGCCTCGGCGGGTTTGATGAGCGCGTTCCCGGGCTTGGCTTCCATGATTTCCTTCGACCGGCTCATGTCGTTGACGCCCGCCCTCCTGACGGCCCTGGTGTCGGGCCTCATCGCCCGGTTCTTCGTCCAGAAGAAAACCTCCGACCGGAGGGCCTACCTGATCGCCCTTCCCATCATGGCGGCGCTGGGAGTGGCGATGTACTTCGGTCTGCCGGCTGGTACGGATTTGCTTCATCACCTTACCCAGACTTCGCTTTGGCGCGGGTTGGGAGCGGGGGCTGACGTCATTGGGAAAGCGGCTTTCATCGGCGCCACGGCCGTGATCTCAACCAAGTCGTGGGGGATCCTGGGTGACACCGCCTCCACGCTGCCCGGAGCCAAATTCCGCGCCCGGGTCGGGCCGCTCCTCAAGAGGGCGAACGAGGGCCGGCGGCTGGCGGCCGGGGGGCGAACGACGGAGCAGTGGCAGGCGCTTCAGAAGGAACACCGACAGAAGGAAGTCGCCAAGTTGGATGAACAACTCCAACCGATGATGGATTTCGCTCGACGGTCCCCTCAGTCCGCGAAAGCCCTGGCCAAGCAGATTCAGGAGCTTCAGGCGAAGAAAAAGGCGCTGACGGACCAGACGGCGGAGGACTTCCAGCGGGAGCAAGAAGCCGTCCGTCTGACCCGCGTGGACGAGCTCAACTTGGATGACGTGCGGATGGTCGCGGCGATGGAAGCGGGCATTCGAGTAAGCGATCTCACCCCGGAGGAGCTGAAAAAGTTGATGCGGCTCCGTTCCCAGGATGTGGATGCGTGGCCGGAAGGACCCTTCGAAATTCGCCATGAGCAGTTGAGGCGGATGTTGGAAATCGAGAGCGTCGTCTTGGCGTGGGCTCTGCCTACCGAGGAAGCCAAGCGGATTTTCCGGGAGGTGTCGGGAGATTCTTGGGCCCTGGAAGACGCCGGACAAAAAGATCAGGCCAAGGAACTTCGGAAGACTTCCTTGAAAACAATTGCCGGGCTTGTCTCTTCCCAGAGCGATGAGTTCTACCGGGAGCGTTTGAAGGCCGTGGTCCGCGGTGAACTGGAAGGGCTGAGGAAAGACGAGGTCGTTTCCCTTGAAACTTTCCAGTCGTTGGCGCGGAAGCATCAACTGACCGTCCGCGGCCGCACCGTGCGATTGACCGCCCGCGAGGTGGCGAGGATATTCGCGGAACTTCGTCACGGCGAAGCTTTGAAGGAAGCCTTCCAGTTGATGGATTCCCGAATCGATGAACTGTTCTTTTTCGAGAATCTGGCCGACCAACTGACGCCGGAACAAGCGGAGCCGTTCTTCCTGGAAGCCCTGCGGACCATCAAGGACACCGACGATTTGAACGCGCTGTGGGCCTTCGCGGCTTCTTTTGGGTTGACCGACCGCATCGACGACATTTTTAGAGCGGAGTCCCAACGGCGCAACTTGGAGACGCGGCTGGCGGAAGAAAAGAAGGCCGAAGCCAAGGCTCAGGCGGATTTGGATGATACGAAACCCACCGAAGCCAGAGCCGTTCTCGAAGGTCGATTGAAGACCGCCAAAATGGCCTTGGAAAATACGACGAGCGAGTTGAAGCGCTTGGGCGATGGGCTTGAAGCGCGGAAGAAAGCCTGGCGGTTGACCGCGGATTCTTGGGTGGCCATGTCGCACCTTCATAAAGGGGTGTGGGACACGGTTTCAAGGTCGGGGAACGATTTCACGTTCAAGCGTAACGACCGGACGCTTCTTGTAACCGTTCGTCCCGTGGACAGGGAAAACGGGGTATTCGTGATCATGGAGCAGGAACCGGGCAAGGAGCCGGTGATGCGCATGTATCTTTCCGGTTCGGACCTCGCGTCTCCCGTGGAAACATGGACGGACGGCAGGCTTCCCCGCGTGACGAAGACGGAAGATCCGACAACCAAGGCCGTGACGTTCACGGTTGAGGTGGGCAACAATACGGTGAAGTTGAAACGGGCGGCCGGGAAAAAGGAACTGTCGTTGGACGGCGAGCCTTCGGTGGATTCGGTGAGATTCCTTTTGGGCGAAACCGCCGGGAAGGTGAGGAAAACTCTAGCCGGCCCGCCGCCCGCGACGCCCGCTTTAGTGGCGAAGGTCCTTGCGGAGGCGAAGAAAAAGCCGGAGAGCCAAGTCCAGGCGCTCATCCTTGGTGACAAAGACCTGTGGCAAAAGGTGGAAGGCGTCGATCCAGCGATGGTTCAGGGTTTCAAAGAAATTGAAAAGCGTTTCGGCCGCGCGATCGCGGAAAACCTGCCCCTGGCGTTCCTCGGAAATCACCGCTTGGTGGGACAGTCCCTCCTGGGCACCGGCGTGGAAGGGCGGATCAACCATATGCTTACCCTCCTGTCCGGAATTTCCCCCGAGGCAGCCCGGGAAACCCTGACGAAGGTCTCCTCCCGTCTGGCCGCGAACGCCGACACCGTGAAAATCGCCCAGGCTCTGGAGTTCACCCACGCGAGCCTGCTGACGTCTATGGACGATAAACTGAAATCCGCCGGTCTCAAAGCGAAGCAGATGTCTATCGTGCAAAATTTCGTCCTGGAAACGGAAACCCTGGAAGTTACACGGAAAAACGAATCTTCCCGCGCCCTGGCGCGGCTGTTGCGGTCTCTGAATAAAGACGCTCAACGGGCCGTGACGGCGGAATTGGCCCGGTTCGGCATCAAGATCGCGTCCGGAAACCGGCGGGCCGGCCTGGCCCGGGCCGCCGCCGATCTTCGCGTGAAGCGCGTGGTCCGCTCCAGCGGGGGCATGGAATCCATGATGACGGTTTCCAAATTAGGAGAAATTAGACGGAACGGGTTGGAGGAAGAAAAGAACGTGGCAGCGGCGCTGATCCTCGCGGGTCAGGCCTGTCATCCCGACCTCTACGGAGAACCGGAACAAACTTTCCGGCGCTCCTGGTTCTCCTTTTGGAAAAACGGGCCGACCCTCATGGTGGCGGCTCCCGCCATAGCATTCTTTGACTTCATCGTCGAACGGCGGACCGCGCGGAGGGAAAACGTTTCGCAGCAACTCGCGGAGGCCCTCGCGCGCGCCGACAAAGGCCGACGGGATTTCTTGACCGGCGTTCTTTCCGAAAACGGCGTTCCTTTGGACCTGAAGGCCGCCTTCCCGCCATCCTCGATCCTCCACCCGTTCCGCAGTATGGCGGCCAGGTGGGCTCTCCGGTCCAAGGTGATGGACGCGGTGGACGCCGCGCCTTTGGCGGCCGCTCAGAACCGCATGAAGGAACTCCAGGGCCTCATCAAGGACCGCCAGGTGAGGAACGAAGTTCTTTGGCACGTCGTGAGAGGCGCCGAACTCGCTCAACAATCCAGGAATTTTGGAGAAAAGGGAATTAGTTTGGGGACTTTCCTGGCGAAGGTGGTCGGCAAGTTGGACGACGAGTTGCCGATCGCTTTAGCGGACGTTTCTTTGATCAGCCTTCGCGAGGCCGCGCTCCAAGCCTTGTATATGGACCGTATCAGCAACTTCGCCGTTTTTGTCCCGGAGAGCGACAAAAAACTAGATGACCTTCTGGCCGGGTGGTTGGCCTCGGCCAACCCGGCGGTCCGTCAACAGTTCTTCACTCAGGTGAATGCGAAGTCCGTCGTCAAATGGGATGAGGCGGACTTCAAGGACGCCGCGGCGGCGGGCGATGAAGCCGCGTTCCAGGCGTTCCTCCAAAAACAGCGGACGACTTTCTGGACGACGAAACGCGACGCGCTTCGTGAGGCCCTTTCGCCCCAGGACGCTCTGCGTCTGGCGGTGGCGCTGGAGAACGTGGTGGACGAGAGGCCTTTGGCGCAAGGGTTGAAGGAAGCCGGATTGCCCGACGGGATCCTGGGCAAGATCCCGGCGGACTTAAAAACGGTTCAGGCCGGGCACTTGAAGCCTTTCTTGAGCCACCTGATCGCGGATGCGTTGAACAAACTCTTGCCTTCGGATCAGGCGCGCGAGGTGTTGACCGCTTTGGGATCCACTACCGACCAGCGCACGCTGCTGGAGGTGTTGGCTTCCACGTCCCTGGGGAACTATGCGAAAGAGCTCCTGCCCGGGGAAGAAGTCCAGTCTTTCCAAGCCGCCAAAGCGGCGGCCGGGGCGACTGCTTTCTTGGCCAACCTTTCGGACGCCTCTCCCGTCGAATCCGTCGGCCAAAAGTTGCACGGGGATATTCTTCATGTGGGGCTCTTGGCGGCAATGGGAGGATTGGGAATTGCGGGTATTCATTTCGGGGTTCTTCCCACGGTAATGGTTTTGTTGGGGATCACGAACGTTTCCTGGAGCGTTCTGACGATCACGTTCCTGCTCCTGATGGGGATGGGCGCGAGCGCCGTCCTGGTCAGCGTGACGGATCAGGTGGGCAAGGCTAGAACCGCGGCCAAAGCCGCGGTCCGGAACTTCTTCACGACACAAAGCCCCATGACGGTTTTCGGCGTGGTGGCCCTGGGGATTTTGGCGGTGTATTTCGGGGTCGTGCCCCTCGTCCTGGGGGGCTTGAAATTGGCGGGCGTCGCCGTCTCGGGAGCCTTGGCCGTCAAGTTTGCGTCGGTGCTGGCCGCGGGCGTTTTGCTGGCCCATTTCGCGCCGCGCTGGTGGCCCTCGACGGCGGCGGTCGAGCCGTTCGCCTTCAGCCAGGAGGAATTCTTCACGGCCCTGCGGTCGGGCGAAGACCTCGGATCCGCCGCGCGGAACATGGAATTGGCCATGGAGAGCATGACGCCGGCGCAGGTGATCGATTTCGTCGATTCCCTCTTGGACCAGGACGTTATGGCCGGGCCGGCGGTGCGCGCCATGATTCAAGGCTCGCTGCCCATGGCAAACGGCGAGGCGCTCGACGGCGAACTCTCTTTTGGAAGCCTTATGACTCAACTGGGTCTGGACACGGGGTTGGTCCCGCCTCAAGCGGCGGCCGTGACGCTGGACGCCATCCGCGTCCGTCTGTCGGAGAAAGCGGCGGCTCAAGAGGCGGCGGAAAAAGCGGCTTCGCAGAAAGGTTTCCTGTCCCGTCTCTGGTCCAGCGCGATGGGCCGCGAGGAAGATCGTTTTGACGCGGTGAAGGCCGCGAACGATCGTTTGTCGGCGGCCGTGGGTGTCGGCGGAGAATCGGCCATTGATAGAGTTTTGGAAAACACGGACGGCGCGACGACCTTCGGAGACTTCCTGGCCGGCCGCGGCATCAATGCCTCGGCCATGGCGCTGCGCCTCCTCGGCGTGAAGATGGCCGACGTCGTCGCTTACCGCGCCCAACTGGTCAAGAAAGACCAAGCGCTTGACGGGGAACGCCTGAAACTGACGGCTCTCCTGGAGACCTCCCGCCTCTTGCGGATGATGAGGACCCCCGATCAATTCGTTTCCGAGCTGGAAAGCCAGCGGGAGCGGTGGATCGCCGCCATGGGGGAGATGGAAAATGGATTCTCCGAGCCCTGGGAAGCTGAAGCCGCCATGCAAGCCCTCTTCCTTGACGCCGGATTAATGGTGGAACTGCCAAGCTCCGCCAGGGAAGCGGCCAAGGCGACGGTGGAGATGCCCAAGCTTTCCGCGCGGCTCGCGGAAGTGGAGAAAAAGATTACGGCGCACAATGCCGCCAAGGCGAAAGAAAAGAGGACAAAGGTTTGGAAAACCCAGTTGGCCGCCTTGGAGAGCCAGCGGACCGCGCTGAACCAACAAATCGGCGGACACACCACCGCCTTGCAATACCATGAGACTCTGGCGTCGTCGGACTTCCCTCGCTTCCTGCGGGAGAGCCTGGACCGCGCGGCCGAACGGGGCGAGACCATTACCCGGGCGCTCGAAATCCTCGCCCATCCGGATCAATTCACCGCGACGGAAACGGAAAAGGTCCTCACGGGTTTCGCCGAGCTCTTGAACTCCAAAGACCCCGCCGTCAGCCGCCGGGCGCGGGAAGCCGCGGCCGGCGCGCGGGTGGACTTGCGCGCTCTCACCGCGGACCCGGCCAAGGCCATCGACGCGCTCCTGGCGGCCCGGGCCAAGACCATCGGCGACGCCGCGGTCGCGGACCTATTTAAAGTTTTCGGGAATATATCCGATCGGCGTCAACGGTCGGCGCTCCTGACGGTCATAACGGCGTCCCCCAACCGCGCGTTGAAGAACGTCATGGAAGAGTTCGGTTTCGATATTCCAGCCGAGCACGCTAAGTTGTGGAGCGCCCTGGGCGACCGGCGGGTGAGCGAAGTCCGGGATTTCCTGGCGGTGGCCCTGCACGAGAGGATGTCGGCCCGAACGCGGCCCTTGGCTTATCGGGACGCCGGCGGGGTTCTCGTTACGGCGGAGGATCAGTTGGGCGTTTTGGAGATGATCCTGTCCGAGCGGGCGGCCAAGGAACCGGCGGTGTTCGCCCGGCTCGGGATCGTGTCCGACGTCAAAAATCCCCAAGCCGCCGACATCGCCCGGGCCCTGGAAGCCGGCCGGCAGGAGAAGAACCTCGACGAACTGCGGGCCCTGGTGGACGGTCTGGGCGGTTTGGCGGATAACCAAGAATTCCTCTGGGCCCTTGCCAACGGCCAATGGCCTTTGCGCCGGGGATTGGCTCCGGAACTGGCGAAGAAATACGATGCCTTGCGCCGCGCCCAGGACCCGGCCCAATTCCAAATGCCGGCGGTGATGCTGCTGGCCGAGGGATTACTTTCCCAGCCCGCGCGGTTCGATACACACAGGAAGGAGGTCGAAGCGAAGCTCTCGGACGTTCTTTTGTCCGAGCACACGCGGCTCGCCGGTCGGCGCGCGTTCCTGAAAGCCGTGGCGCTGAGGCTGGCCAAAACCCAAGGGGATCGGTTGGCCAAGGACGCGGACGTTTTGATGGCCGCGGACGGCGATGCGACGTTGAATGAATTCTTCACTTCCAGCTTGATGGTCGGGCCGTGGGTCTTGTCCGATTGGCCTCGGCTGGCGCGGGAACTCCGCCTATCGGAGGTCCGGCCTTGGATCCTCTTGGCGCTTCAGGCCCGCGCGGCCGGACGTCCGGCTTTGGAGCGGGTGGACCTGTCCGGGCATACGACCGAGACTTTGAAGGGAGCGACTCCCGTCCAGAAAGCGGCGCTCACGGCTTGGTCGGGGCGTCTGGGCGTTGCGATCACGGAGAAACAGACTCCGGCGGAAGTGAACCAGGCGGTCCAGGCCCTTGCCCGCAAGCGCGCCGAGGACGCCGCCAACGCCTTGAAAGCCAAAGGCGGAACGGCGCTGCTTAAGCACCTATTGACGGAAGAATCGTCCCGGCCGCTTCAGGATGTTCTTTCCGCCGATGAATTCGCGGTGGTGCCCGGGGATTCCCAGTCCCTGACCGTCGGCGACCTCCGGGTTTATGTGGCACTCCTGCTGGCGGAAGTCCTTAAGACCGACCGGACGTTCCTGCCGGAAGAGGGCGCGGCGATCGCGGCGGCCCTGGTGTCCGCGTCCGACCGGGCCTATATCCTGGGCCGGTTGGGGAAGATGGGCGTGACCGTGGCGGACCAAAAGGATCTCTCCGCGGCACTGACGGAGGCGTTGAAGATCGGCGAGCTCAAGGCCATGCCGGATCATTTGGCCGAGGCGATCATCGAGAAGGTGGACGCGCTCCCGGATGCCGGGAAAGTTTGGGACGCCGTATTCCAGGCGGGCGAGCATGGACGTTTGCCGGACGGCGTGGCGTCCATCGTCGATGGTTTGCCTGCCCTGCAATCCACTCGGCTTTCCCGAAAGCAACTCGAGGACTTGCGGCGGGCCGTGATGGTCCAGGTTCGCGAGCGCGCGTTCCTGAGGGCCTTCGTCGACAAACAGCCGAAGGATTCGTCGGAAGTACGCTTGGCCGATCAACAGGAACTGGTTGCCTGGCTGGCGGCTCACCCCGACGCCAAACCTCGCGCGGAGGCGTATTTCAAAACGCATGGACTGGACTTGGCCGATATCCTGGGAGAATCCAAGCCGCCCGAGGAGGAAGTCTCTCCAGTTCAACCGACAACGAAAAATCCACCCAAGGAGCCGGCGGCGGTCCGATTTGAAAGAGGACTGAAGGCCATTCCCGGAGCCCTGTTCCGCGCTCCCGGCGCGGTGTGGCGCAAGGCCGGAGGTTTGTCCCTGGGCCGCGTTTCGAACTGGCGGACTCGTCGGGCGGAAAAACGCGCCGAAGCCCGATGGGCGCGCATCCAGACTTTGAGGGACCGCCGGACGAAGGCGGAAGAAGATTTGGCGAAGGATTCGGCTCGTTTGGCCGAGCTTAAGAAAACGCTGGTCGAGATCGACGCCGCCCGGAAGTCACTTGCCGGGAGGCAGCCGCTGACCGACGCTTTGGCCAAGGCTAGGGCGGAGGAGGCGAACGCGGTGGAAGCGCTGCGGGAGGCGGATGAGAACATCGCCCACGCGACTGCCAATGTGAAACGAATCAACAAAAAGGTCATTCCTTCGATCAGGCGACTGGCGAAAGCAACGGTTCCGGCCACCCAGGCGGAGATCGCCGAAAAATTGGCACTGGCCGACCAGGATTTGAAAGAGGCGGAAGAGCTGCTGGCGCGGTTGACGAAAGATCGCCCGGTGTTGGAAAGCGAAATAAAGGCGAAACATGATGCCACCGTCGCCGCCGAGCAAAGTCTTCGCACCGTCGGATCGGTTGTGGCGTCTCCGGAAGATTTGGATCAACGGGAAGAATCGGCAAAAGCGGAAATCGACCTT
>PMLF01000302.1 GCA_003158755.1 Elusimicrobiota bacterium
GAAAACCTTTCTTCTTGTAGAACGAAAACCCGCTTTGCTTGATGTTTTTCTTGAGCATTCCGCCTGTAAATTACCAGATAATAACTTTTGACACATACAATTGCTAGCAGATATAGTATACACGGATTTACCGGATTTATCAGGAGGCCATCATGTCATTAAGCGACGAAGAAAAAGCGGTCGGCAGAGAATAAAACCCGAAACAGGTATCTAATAAGTGGGCACTACCGAAACGTGGCCGCTAGAAAAGTGTGGTCGGAGGGTCTTTCTTTCAGGCGGGGCTCTTTGTCGATCCAAATTTTCTCGAGGCGCTCCACCATCGGTTGAGTCCCCATCATCAGGTCGATCCTCCAGCCTCGATTTTTCTCGACGTTGGAGGCGCGCAGGTAATCCCAAAAGGTGTAGTGGCCGGGCTCTTTTGTTTTCTCGCGGAAAAGGTCCGTCCAGCCTTCCGCGCGAATTTCCTCGAAAGCGGCCCGGACTTTGGGATGGAAACAGACGTGCTCGGCGTTCCGCTTCGGGTCCCAGAGGTCGATTTCCGTCGGGGCCACGTTCAAGTCGCCCAGCCAAAGGGCGGATTCTCCGGACTTGATCGTCCGAGCGAAGAATTTCTTCAATTCGGCGAAGAATCGAAGCTTCTTTTCGAACTTGGGCGAGTCGGGCATATAGCCCTGGGGCACGTAGGTGTTGACGACGAGCACGCCGCCCAAGCGGGCCATGAGGAAACGGGCATCTTCTTCGGGGGCCTTCGGCTCCAGCCGGTCGACGACGTCCTCCAGGACTTTCTTCGACACGAAGGCGACGCCGTTGTAGGACTTCTGCCCGCGGAAAACGACCCGCCATCCCTCCTTCTCGAAAGGTTCCAAGGGAAATTGATCGTCGGTGACCTTCGTTTCCTGGAGGGCCAGGAGGTCGGGCGATTCCTTTTTCAGCCAGTCCAGGACGATGGGCAGGCGGGCGCGGAGGGAGTTGCAGTTGAAGGTGGCGATCTTCATTTAGGATGAACCGGCGCGGAAGACGAAAAGAAAAAACACGGCGATCGTCCGGGAGGTCCTTTCGCTTGAAATGGTATCACATCTTCCCGGACCTGAAATTTTATACCCCGGCCGGCGGGACCGGGGCCGTTGGAATTGCTAGAATTTTGCCTATGGACGCGACGAGGAAGAAGGAATTTCAGGAGAAAGCCCTCCCCCTGATCGACGAGCTGTACGGGGCCGCCCTCCGCATGAGCCGGAACCCCCAGGCCGCCGAAGACCTGGTGTCGGAGGCGTTCGCCCGGGCGTGGAAGAACCTGGACCAGTTCCAGCCGGGAACGAACATGCGGGCGTGGCTGTACCGCATCCTCACCAACGCCTACATCAACAACTACCGGAGAAAGCGAAGGGAACCCGAAAAGATTTCCGTCGACGCTTATGACAAGGCCGAGGATTTCTACTTATACAACCGCCTGGCGTCCAACGCCGGTGGCGCCTCGCCGGACCCCGTCAAGGTCGCCGTGGACCATTTGACCGATGTACACTTCCGGAAAGCCCTGCGCAGCCTGCCGGAAGAATACCGGGCGTCGATCATCCTCTACGACCTGCAGGGGCTCTCCTACCAGGAAGTCTCCGACGCCCTGGAAGTCCCCATCGGCACCATACGTTCCCGCTTGTCACGGGGGCGGAAAATATTGCAAAAAGCCTTGTGGGACCACGCCCGGGACGCCGGTTTGGTCGCGCTGGAGAACTGACCGTGAACGAAGACCTGATGGGCCTGATCTATGAATTACTGAACCGGAGGGACCTTTCGCCGGAGATGGAAGGCCGCGTCAAAGAAGAGTTGAAACTCCGCGGCTGCTGCAAGGACCGCATCGAATTCGAACAGCGGGTGCTCCTTCGTTTCCGGGAAGCCACGTCCCACGGAGGCTGCTGCCCGGATCGGCTCAAGAAAAAAATCCAGTCGCTTTTGGAGGAATTTTGATCGGTCCGTTCGTCCACGCGTCGGCCGTCGTCCTGGCCGCGGTTTCCTTCGCCTTATCGATCCTTCTTTCCCTCTACGCCCTCCATCGGCTGTGGATCTTGTATCTCTATTTCCGCTATTACAAGTTCGCTCCCCCGACGCCCGCGCCGCCCTTTCCCTCGGAATGGCCCCGCGTCACCGTGCAGCTGCCGATCTTCAACGAGTTGTACGTGGTGGAGAGGTTGTTGGACTCCGTCACCGCCCTGGACTATCCCGCGGATCGCCTGGAGATTCAGTTGCTGGACGATTCGACCGACGAAACCCGGGCGCTGGCCCGGTCCCTGGTGGAGCGCCACCGCGCCGCCGGAAGGAACGTTCGCCACCTCCCGCGGAACGACCGGCGGGGGTTCAAGGCGGGCGCCCTGGAAGAAGGCCTCGCGGCGGCCTCCGGCGAGTTCGTGGCCGTCTTCGACGCGGATTTCCTGCCGCCGGCCGATTTCCTTAAGCGGACGATCCCCCACTTCGTCGACCCGGCGTTGGGTCTGGTTCAAGCGCGCTGGGGCCACGTCAACGCGGGCTATTCCCTTTTGACGCGCCTCCAATCCCTTTTCCTCGACGGACACTTCATGCTGGAGCACACGGCCCGCAACCGCTCGGGGGCTTTCTTCAATTTCAACGGGACCGCCGGCGTTTGGCGCCGCCGCGCCATCGACGAATCGGGCGGCTGGTCGGCGGACACCTTGACGGAAGACCTCGACCTTTCCTATCGCGCCCAGCTGAAAGGCTGGCGCTTCCTTTTCCTGCCCGAACTGGTCTGCCCGGCGGAACTTCCCGTCGATATGCCCGGTTTCCGCAACCAGCAGCATCGGTGGACCAAGGGAGCGTTCCAGGTGGCCCGCAAGGTGTTGCCGGCGCTGTGGAGGAGCTCCGTCCCCCTCCACGTGAAGGTGGAAGCCACCGCCCATCTGACGGCCAACGTCGGGTATTGCCTGATCGTCCTTTACACGCTGATGGCCCTGCCGTCCCTTTGGGCCCGGCAGACCCTGGACCTCCCGTCCGCTTTGTATACCGGAGAGTTCATCCTGTTGGCCACCTCCATCGCTTCTCTCATCCTTTTCTACGCCGTGGCCCATAGGGAAGCCGCGCCCCGAAGGAACTTCGCCCTCCAGGACATTCCCCTCCTGATGGCCTTCGGCGTGGGCATGGCGTGGAACAACGCCCGGGCGGTCCTGGAAGCGTCGCTCAACATCCCGTCGGATTTCCGCCGCACCGCCAAGTTCAACATCGTCCGCCACGGCGAGACGTGGGGCGGAAAGCGGTATCGGACGTCCCGGGGCGGACGGGGATTCCTCGAAACCGCTCTGGCCGGTTACCTCGCCTTGACCTTGGTCTGGTGCGGCCGCGCGGGCCGATGGGCCTTGGTGCCCTTCATCCTCCTCTTCCTGGCCGGTTACCTGGCCGTGGGCGGCCTGACGCTCGCCCATATCCTGAAAACCAGGGATTGACCGCTGGAACTTATTCGAGTCGTCCGCGTTAAATTTCAGTGAAGCCAAATCGTCTTTTTCCCAGGAGGTTCTCATGGTCGGTCCCGGCTGCGGCTGTTGATTTCATTGCATCGTTCGTAAAAAGAAACGGGGACCGCGGTCTCCGTTTCTTTTTTTTCCCCCGACGCTGGCTGGCGATGTTTTTATCGGCCGCGATCGTTTTGCCTCCCGCGCTTCCATCGAACGCTCCCGCCGCCGAACCGCCCTCCTTGGACGAAGTCTTGCCCGCCCCGGCGCTCACCCGGGACCGTCTGCACGCCGCGATCTCCATCGCTTTGAGGGAGGAACCGTCGGTTCCCCTCCCGAACGTAAAGGATGGAGCGCTCGCCAAAGTCCCCGTCCTGGTTTTTGGTCCTTTCCCGCCCGGCGGAAAGTCTTCCGTGCTTTTGATCGAATCCTCCGACGATCCATCGGCGCAGGAAGCGCTTCGACGTCTTCTGGCGGCTCTCCCCGGCGACCTCACCGGTTCCTTGTACGGTCCCTCCTTTTTTTCCCCGGGAGCCTTGGGCGCCTTCCTCGACACGGGCGACGCCGCCCTCCGGCGGTCCGCCGCGGACCTTCTCCTGAAACTTGGGATCCTCTCCGCCCCCGAGCATTGGCTCCTCACCGCCGCCCGCCCCGTCCGGCTTTCCGGCGTTGAGGATCCTGCGGCGTTTCGCCGCTTCCGCCGCCTCTCCGACCAAGGGGCCCGCGCCGGAGCTTTTGCGATGGAGTATGTCGAAACGCTGGAGCAAAGCCTGGAACCGGTCGAACAGCGGGCATTCGGTTTGGAACTATGGGCCTTGCAAAGGAACCGGGCCGCCTTCGAGGCCGAAGAGTTGGACGCGTCCGCTTACATTGAACGTCTCTTGGATCGGGAGGTTCGTCTGGGAGAGGCGGTTCCAGGGTCCACCCGTCAATTGAAGCGCTTGGTGGACTTGTCCGCTTTTGAGGTTGGTCTGGACTTCGAGGAAGCGCGCCGAGAACGGGACCAATTGATCGAACGTCTTCATCGCCGCGCGGGAGCGCGCGAAGCGGACCTGCTTTCGCGCCGGACCGCCGACCTGGCCGAAGGCCGTGTGACGCCCGCCCGGCACGCGCGTTTCCTTTTCGACCAATCGGAGCGGGCGGGAATTCCCCCGAAAGAATTCCCGGCCTTTTTTCGTTTCTACCGCTACGCGGAACTGGCGGAGGAATTGGACCTCGGCGCTTTGTCCGCCGAGCGACGCCGCCTGGAGGAAATCCTCTTCGGCCCGGAGAAGAACACCCCGGCGCAAGCGGACTTGGCGCGGCTGGTCCAGAATGTCCACTCCCTCCACCGCGCCTTGGAAAACGGGCTCGTCCCGGACAACGCGCCTTGGACCGACTGGCGAGAGTTGCCGGAACGGGCCGAAACCTCCGCCGAAGACGTGAACCTGACGGTACCCCGTCCGGCCTTTCCCTGGCCCCAGGCGCTGGCGGCCTTGGACGCCGCTTCCCGTTCCTTGAAAGAGCGCGCCCCCGCGATGGCGGACGAACTGATTCGACGATCGGAAAGTCGTCCGGTCGTGTTCCTCTCCCCCCCGGATATCCGAGCGCCTCTTCAGGAGGCTCTCTCGGCGGAAGGAGCGAAGGTCACGCGCCTGATTCCTCTAACGGAAGAAACGGATGAATTGCCCCCTTCAGCCTTGGAACTGGCCCGCGTCTGGGGCCTGCGGCGCCTGGCTTGGAGCGACGGGGAAACCTCCGCCCGCGCCGTCACCGCTCTCTGGGAGAACCTCCTCCTCGTCCTACGGACGGCGAGCAACGACGAAGAGGAGCCTTCTCCGAAACCGAACCGGGAATTCGACCGCCGCTTCCACCTTCGCGTCGGGGCCGGGAATCCCCGCCGGTGGCGGGGAGGAGGAGAGATCCGGGTGACGGTTCGCGGGAAATCTCTGCCGACCGTCTCGTTGCTTTGGCGATGGGTCCCGAAGGATATCGAAGGAAAAATTAGGGGGTTTTACGCGTTGGGCAACGTCGAGGGTCTTGGCTCGGGCCGGCGCTTGTGCTTCCGTCCTCTCCCGGGCCTTCTCGGACCCTGGCGGTGGGCCCAAGCGCAAGTCCGCGCCGTCCGGGAGGCGACCCGTCGTTTTTTCCGAATGCAAATGAAGGCGACGTTGCTGGCCGGAGCTTGGATGATCGGTGGAGTGGTTTTGTCCGCTTTCGCCGGAGTCGTCTCCGCCGTTTTGGTGGCCGTCTGGTTGGCCGTCGGGGTGATCGTATTGATCGGGGTCGTCGTTTTCGGGAGCGGGGGTCTGGAGCGAGAAAGCTGGAAGGACACCTGGCGGTCGATTCAACGCAAAGCGACCGCTTTTCGAATGAAACTTCTAGGACGCTCCAACAAATAGAACCGGTGGGGGTTCCTGTTTCCGGGTTTACGGAATCAGTGGGTGTCCCGAAAAGGATCGAAGGTGGGTTCCTTGTCGGCCTTCTTCCCGGTCAACAGCTGCGTCAACCGGAAGATCAGCTTTTGGAGATGGATCGGTTTTTCAAATACCGCGCGGGCGTTTTGCAAAAGACCTTTTTCCAGGGCGCCGCGAGCCACGACGGAGATGACGACCACGGGGATGCCGGCCGTCGCGGGATCGGACTGAAGCTGGCGCAGGACCTCGATGCCGTCCAGGTGCGGCATTTCCAAATCCAACGTGATGAGGTTGGGCTGCCACTCCATCGCCGTCTTGAAAGCATCCGGGCTGTGGTTGACGGTCTTGGTTTCGAAACCCGATCCTTCGCAGAACTCCGCGATCATGTCGGCCAGGGTGGGATCATCGTCGACGACGAGGATTCTGCTCATGAAGTTCGAACCTCCTTGCGCGCGCCCCGGGGGCGCGAGAGTTCCGCCACGCGGAGCCGGACCATCGCCCGTCGCAGGGCGGCCGCGGCTTGCTCGTCCGACACGTCGGCGGCGGGGGACTTGAGGGCCTTCTTCGCCCGCTCCGCGGCTTGGCGAGCGCGCTCGGCGTCGATCTCCTCCGCCAGTTCCGCCGTCTCCGCGAACAAGGACGCCTTCCCGTCGAATACTTCCACGAAGCCCCCCGAAATCGCCAACAACCGCTCCTCGTCCCCCGAACGGGCCCTTGCCACTCCCTCCCGGAGCTGCGCCAGGAGCGGCGCGTGCCCGGGTAGGATCCCGAGAGACCCCTCCCAGGCGGGGACGGTTAAGGAGTCGACGTACCCCTCCCAGGCGATTTTCTCGGGCGTGACGACGCGGAGCGGCAATCGATTCATCGTTTCAATGGACCCATCGGGGAGAATTGGTTGGTCGGAAAGTTGCGCGACAATTTCGCGGCCGCCATGCCGAACAAACCCATCAGGAAAAAGAAACCGGCCAAGCTGCCCCACACGATCCAGGAGCGGGCCTTAGGCAACCCGTGGACTTCCTCGGAGGCGACGATGATCAGGTAGAACCCCGCGACGAGGATCAAAACGCCGAGGTAGGGAACCAGGGACAAGACGGCCCCGACCGCTCCCAGCGGGGAGATGAACGCCCACACGCGGAAAGCCGTCTGGAAATTGTTCTTGGACCCCATCAGGTGCCAGATCACGAATAGGATCGCGGCGATGAAAAACCCGAAGAGGACTCCCAGAAAGGGGGAGCCGACGAGCGCCGCCAATCGCAAATCAATCCCCCCTGCGGCGATCGAAGGCCGGAGGAACGACCCCAGGAAAGTTATCGTGTTCGAAATAATGGACCAAAACGCCAAGTAGAGCATCGGCGTTAAATAACCGCCTTCCTTGGGCATCGCCGCCAGAAATCGCCTGGGGTTCGTGAACAATTCCTTCGCCCATTGGAATAGGTTGCTGAAGGTCAAGCTTTGACCGGACG
>PMLF01000344.1 GCA_003158755.1 Elusimicrobiota bacterium
GCCGCGACATCGGCTACAAGGGCCGGGTGGGGATCTTCGAAGTGATCCGCATCACTCCCGTTTTAAGAGGGCTCATTCAGGAAAAAGCTCCTCTGGCCAAGCTGGAGGAGACCGCTCTGGCCGAGGGCATGCAGACCCTCGCCGTGAACGGTTTGGAACGGGTGAAGGACGGGCTCACGAGTTTAGAGGAAGTCGTCACGTCGACGACGGGGGAATAGGCCATGGCTCAGGGAAAAAAAGGGATATTGGCGTTCGCCCGGGTGCAGAGCAAACGGCACAAGGGATCGACTTTGGACGACCTGGTGTCCTTTTTTCAAATGCTGTCCACCCTCCTCAACGCCGGAACTCCTCTCTACAACTCCTTGAAGATCGCCGGCGATCAATCGGAAAGCGACAAGTTGAGCAAGGTCATCAAGGAAATCGCCAACCACGTGGCGGCGGGAGAAACCTTCCACCAGGCGGCGGCGGCCCATCCGAAGGTCTTTGAGAACCACTGGATCCAGATGATCCGCACCGGCGAGGTGAGCGGCCAGTTGGGCATCCTCATGACGCGGCTGAACGAAAACATCAAGAAGACGCGGGAGCTGCGGGCCAAGGTCACCGGGGCGCTCATTTATCCCTGCATCCTGATCGGCGTCGCGTTCGCGTCCTTGTTCGTCATGCTGTACAAGGTCGTGCCCACCTTCGCGGAATTCTTCCACGATTTCGGTAACCAATTGCCCGCCATCACGGTGTTCGTCATTAATTTATCCCATTTCCTCCAGGAAAAAGGCCTCTATATTTTGGCCGGCCTCGCGTCGGCGGTGTATTTGTTCCGGAAGTTCATCCGAACGGAAACCGGCGCCCGTCAATTCCAATCCTTCCTCATGACGCTGCCGGTCGTGGGGGAATTGGTCGTCCAATCGGCGATGGAAAAGTTCGCCTCGAATTTGGCGCTCCTGCTGAAAAGCGGAACGCCCTTGTTGGAATCCCTGAAAACGGCGCAGGAAATATTCAAAAAGAATCCCGTCTATTTCGACGCCATCGGCCAGATCCACGGGGCCGTTTCCCGGGGGAGCAACCTGGTGGCGTCCGTCGAGGCCACGGGGCTTTTCACCTCCATGCTGACCGGCATGGTGAAGATCGGCGAGGAATCCGGAAAGCTGAGCGAGGTGCTCGGCCAGGTGGCCGACTACTACGCGACCCGCGTGGAGAACCTCGTGACGACGGGGACGGGAATGTTGGAGCCGCTGATCGTCATCGGAATGGGGGTCATGGTGTGTGGATTGTTGGCATCCATTTATATCCCCATGTTCCAGATGGCGGGGGGGCCGGGCGGCTGATTCCGGGGGGAATTTGCGTTGCACAAAAGTTGTGCGGGAGAAGGACGCCGGTTGCGTGGGTTGGTTACACTTAAGGCAAGAAGATATGAGAGCCGGAGGATGAGGCAGACGCCGGCCGAGTTTGAAGAAAAGGAGATCGGACATGAAAACAATGAAAGAAACCCTCCGGAGTTCCAAAGGGTTCACCCTCGTGGAATTGTCGGTGGTCATCGTGATCATCGGCGTATTGGCCGCCTTCGGCGTGCCTCGGTTCCGCAACGCCGTGGAGAAATCCAAGGCGGGTGAGGCGTTCAACTACCTCGCCGCCATCCGTTCCGCGCAGGAGCGGTACCACAGCCGGGCCGGAACTTACGCGGCCACGCCCCAGGAACTGGACATCAGCCTGTCCACCAACAAGTACTTCACCGTGGGTGCGATCGACGCCACGGACCTGGAGACGGGTTGGAAACTGACCCTGACGCGCACGGGCCCTTCGGCGGGCTACGGGAACTACACGGTGACGTTCACGGAAGACGGGTATGACGCCACCGGCCCCGCGCCGGTCATCCCGGATGCCATCAACCCGATGGCGACCTGATCGGCGGTAACGTCGTGAGGCTTGTAGCGTGCCTTGAAAAATTGAAAGGTGGCGATACGGGCCAAAACCCCGCGTGGGCGGTCTTTAAGAGACCGCCCACGCGGATCATTTCCACCAACAAAAGCGGGGGGATGCGCCTTCTCCGAAACGGTTTTACGATGATCGAGATGACCGTGACGATCACCGTCATGGGAATCCTTTTGGCCTATGGAGCGCCCATGTTCCAAAAGGCGTTTGAACAGTCCCGGGTGGATTTGGCGAGCGCCAACTTGGAAAGCGTGTGGACGGCCGAACGGCTGTACTGGGCGCAAAACAAAACGTTCGCCGGCGCCATCGTGGACCTGGAAACGGCCGGTTTGCTGGACCCGAGTTTCCTATTGGATCTTTCCAAACCCAACGCCCCGTTCCAATACGCGATCCTCGCGGCGGACGACGTGTCTTTCCAGGCCGCGGCAACGAGGTCCAACAGCACCCGCTGGACCGGGCGGTTGACCATCAATCAGCAAGGGGTGTTCACCGGCGTCGTGACGGGGTCCGACGGCAGCGTCATCAATCCCGCCGCCGTTTAATCCTCATGACCATCGCCTCCACGAAAGTCGCCGGCATGATCCTCAGCGCCACCGCGCTGGCGCTCTTCTACGACAAGGCCATCCAATCGGCGCGGAGCTTGGTGGAGCGGGCGCGGGAGGTCATGGTCTCCGCCGAGATGATGGAGTTCGATCGGCGTCTCCTGGCCCAGTGGGACATCCACGGCGCGCCGCCGTCGGACCCGTTCCAAGCCCTTCAATCCCAATTCGATTTCCGGGGGCAAAGGAAGGGGTTCGAGGACTATTGGGCGATGCCCTACGTGGTTCGATCCGACGACAACGGTTATGAAATCCGGTCTTCCGGGCCGGACCGGATCCTCGGCACCTCGGATGACCTCACCATCCGCCGTTCGGGACTTGCCGTCGAGAGCCGTTTGCATTGGTTCAAGGACCCGGGAGAAATCGTCTGTCCCATGAAAAACGTGGCCGTCGAGCAATCCCGGCTCCTGGAAACCCAACGACGGTCCCTATCCGCCTCTTCGAGCACCTTCGCCCATGCCGCCGACACGAACAATCATTGAGAAACTGGAGCAAGCGAAGACGTTCCTGATTCTTATGTTCGCGGCGGGGATATTTTACGCCCTTGGCGCTCACCATTATTTCCTCGGATATTTCCAGGACGACGCGACCTACCTGTTGGGCGCGAGGTCCCTCCTGCAGGGACGGTACGCCGCGCTCTCCGTCCTTGGAACTCCCCCGTTGAATGATCCTCTCCCCGGGTTTTCGCTCGTGTTGATCCCTTCCTATTGTTTTGCCGCGCTTGCGGGAAATCGATGGGGGATTGTTCAGGGTTTTATGGTACTGGTCATGCTTTTGAATGTGGCGCTTTTCTGGGTTCTCATGCGCCGATGGTTGTCCTCCCCTTTGAGAGAGATCGCTTCGTTCCTCTTCGCTCTTCATCCGTTGACGGTCAGTTCGGCGGCCAACGTCCTTTCCGAATCCGTCTTTTTGGCCTTGTTGCTCGGAATCCTCCTCCTTATGCAGAATAAGGAAGAGTTAGTTGCGAAATGGACGGGATTTTCCTCCACCTTTGGAATAGGGGGATGGAGGGGGATTTTAAGCCGCCAGAATTCATCAA
>PMLF01000191.1 GCA_003158755.1 Elusimicrobiota bacterium
ACGTTGGCCGGGGCGGGCTGGTTGATTTCCTTGTTGGGAGGGGGCGTTTTACCGTAGGTGGCGGCGGAGGAGGCGTACACCACCTTGGGGCAGCCGGTCCGCCGGGCGAAGTCGAGGATTCGGAGATGGGCGTCCACGTTGGTGGACAGCATGAACTTTTCGTCCATGACGGTCGTGTCCGTGCAGGCCGCCTGGTGGAAAATCCCGTCGAAGCGGCCCAGTTTTCCGTAGTCGAAATCGCGGATGTCGCCCTGATGGACCGGGCCTTTGAATTGTTTCAGGTTGTCCCGGCGGCCTTCCTTGAAATGGTCCAGGGCGTGGACTTCGTGTCCCTGGGATTCTAAATGAAGGGCGACGTTGGCGCCGATCATTCCGCCGGCGCCGGTGACGAGGAAACGCATCGATACCTCCGACAATTATGTTAAACGGAATGATATCTTATTTTACTTGCATGGATTTTGGAGCCGAAGCGGCAATCATTGAAGGAGAGGAATGAATATGGAGAACTGGAAAACTCGAAGGCCCAATTAATGAACGACCGAGAAAACTCGATGTATGGCAAAAGGACGTATGGCGCTCATCCTTTTTGAAGAATCCGGAGACCTCGGTTTTTCCTTTGCATTTTCATTCCCCGTGAGATTTATGCCGTGTCCCGCGCTTCGTCTCCTGTTCGGGGCGGTATTGGTTTTTGGTATGAGCGCCGGCCGCGCGCGGGGAGATCTGAGCGGGCCGCCGATTACGGACAACAATTACCGGGTGGACCTCACGCAGGGAGTCGTCGTGGGCCCCAGCCGCATGACCGCCATGGGGGGAGCTTACACCTCCATCGCCGAGGGGGCGGCCGGGTTGGCGATGAACCCCGCCGCCGCGGCGTTTCGCGCGCCGGCGTCGAAGGGGCCGTGGGACTGGGACTTCACCCTCGGAGCGTTCACCTCCGGCCGAAGTGATTTCAATAATTTTGGAAGCTTCTCCTCCTCCCTCCAAAAAAACCAGGTGACGGACGGCGGGCTTCTTCTCCAAGGGGGCCGGTTCGGGTTCGGCGTTTTTGGGGTGTCCTACCGGTATGACATGCGGAAACCCCAGGGCGCCACCCGCGTCGAGTTCGGCGCGACCCGCTTCGCCTTCGGCGGGGCCGTCCTCGACCGTCGGTTGAATTGGGGGGTCGGAATCCGCCCCGCGTCGCTCGAGGCGTTTTCCGGAGGAGGTTCGTCGAAAGTCCTGAAGCTGACGGGAAACGGACTGGACGCCGGTCTCCTCTGGAATCCGGGCCGCGGCCCCCTCCGCGTGGGAGCGGTCTGCGCGGGGCGCATCGCCACGGAGCAATCCCTGGAGCCGTCGGGATCGACCGGCCCGGTGAGGGATGCGGGATTGATCGTTCCCAGGGAAGTCACCCTGCCGACTTCCGGATTGTTGGGCGCCTCCTACACGTGGAAATCGTCTCCGTTCTGGGCGGCCCACCCGGCGACCTTGAGCGCCGACGTCCAGGTGGACGGCGCCGCGAGGAACGCCGTCAGCGTCGAATCCTTCGCGGAGCAGAAGATTCAAAGATCCGGCGAGCACAACACCCTCGGTTACCATTTGGGTTCGGAATACGAGGTTTGGTCCCGGCGGCTGCGGGTGAGGGTGGGAACGTACTTCGAGCCCAGCCGGTTTGAGGGTGTTTCGGGGAGGCAGCATGGAACGGGAGGGTTCGAGGTCAATCTCTTTCGATTGAACCTTTTCGGGGAGAGGCACCTGAGCTTCAGCTACGCCTTCGACGGCGCCCGGCGGTACACGAACCACTTTGTTTCCGTCGGGTTTTGGCATTATTGATCTTTGCAAAAGGAAAGTCCCAGGCACCGCTCACACTGAGACTTGTCGAAGGATGAGCCAGGATCGTCGGAAATATTACTCCCCTCGACAAGCGCAGTAAACAAAACGATCCGCTCGAAATTGACGAAACGTCTTACCCCTTTATGGAGTCAGTTGCGAAATGGGCGGNNCCCTTTTTCAAAGGGGGGACACCAGTTTCGCAACAGACTCTTTTGGGAGGTGAGGTCTTGATCAATAATCCGGTTTTACTTTTTTGTTCGCTCGTGGCTCTGGTTTTGGGGTTGCGATGGCTGGGGCGAGGGCCTTTGCGGAGGCTTTTCAACGTTCTGCCGGTTCCCTTCTGGTGCTACATGCTTCCGATGGCGGCGACGACGGTCGGCTTGTTTCCGTCGACGTCGCCGCTCTACGGTATTTTTTCCACGTGGCTTTTGCCGGCGTGTTTGGTGTGGCTGCTCTTGGGGGTGGATGTGCGGAGCCTCCTGGGGTTGGGGCGGCCGGCGGTCGTTTTAATGACGGCGGGGTTCGCGGGCGTGATGGGAGGAGCGGTGGCGGCGGCGTTCTTTTTGCGGCATTGGCTTCCGCCCGAATCCTGGAAGTCCCTGGGCGCCCTCGCGGCCAGTTGGACGGGCGGGAGCGCCAACATGCTGGCGGTGAAAGAGGCTTTGAACGTTCCGGACGCGGTGTTCGCTCCGGTGGTGATGACCGACGGTTTGTTCGCCTACTCGTGGATGTCGCTCTTGATCGCGTGCGTGACCGGGCAGGAGCGCTTCGACGCCTGGACCGGGGCCTCGACGGACTGGGAGCGAAGCTTGACCGCCGTCCCGGCGACGTCCGGGCCCCCGGTGGCGGCGTCGACGGCGTTGATCTTGGGGGCCTTGGGCGCGGTCGCGGCGGTGCTGATGTCTCCACATCTCCCGCCTTTCGGAGGGGCTCTCACGCCCGCCGCTTGGGCGGTGTTGTTGAGCACGACCGGGGCGCTTATTGTCGCGGGGCTTCTCTCTCGGGCGGGGCGGGGCGTTTCCGCCGGAACGGAGAAGGCCGGGAATTTCCTATTATTGATCCTCGTGGCGTCCCTCGGGGCCCGGGTGACGCTCTCGGCGGCGGCCCGCTCGCCGGTGTTCTTGGCGGCGGGGCTCATCATCCTGCTGGTGCACGGGGCGGTGTTGCTCGCGGCCGCGCGGGCGGGGCGGTTCCCCTTGGCGCTGGCGGCCACGACATCGCAGGCCTGCATCGGGGGCGTGGTGTCTACTCCGATGGTGGCGGCGGTGTACCGTCCGGCGCTGGCGGTCGTGGGTTTGTTGCTGGCGGTGGCGGCGAACGCGGTGGGGACTTATGTAGGACTTCTGACGGCGGTCATGTGCCGATGGGTGATGAAATGAAAAGGCCTAAGTTTGAAGCGATATCAATGTTCCCGCTCACCCTGAGCTTGTCGAAGGGTGAGCCGGTCGCCCCGACGACTGTTCGTGCTTCGACAGGCTCAGCACGAGCGGTGTCTCAATTTTTGAAAACGGTCCTCATTGCTGGACTTGCACTTTTGGGTTCGTTGACTTCCGTCCGGGCCGAATACACGGACCCTTCGACTCCGGAGGTGTCCACTCCGACCGCGACGTTCATTTCTTCTCCGACCGCGGCGGCCCCTTCTCTCATCGTGGTGCATCCCGTCGAGGGAACGGCGTTCCCCTGGCTGAAGAGTTCCTTCGTTTACGGATGGGCGGAGCCGGGCGGGACCCTGACCGTCGACGGTAAGCCGGTGGACCTTTTCACCGGCGGCGGATGGCTGACGATGGTGGATTACGTTCCCGGCCCCAACACGATCCATTTCGTTTACGAGAAAAACGGTTCGTCCGTGACGGTGGTCCGATCCGTGACGGTGGGAGGCGGCGGCGGTCCTTTGACGGGGATGGAAGGAATCTACCCGGAAAAAGACCTCGGCGTCGTCCCCGGAGAAACGGTGGCGGTTTCCTTCCACGGACCTCCGGGAGGCCGGGCCTGGTTCCGCGTCCGCGGCGCCGGGGGGAAGTTTCCGATGTCGGAGGTGAACGGCGTCTATCGTGGATTTTTCGTCCCGCCGCCGAAGCTCCTGCTTAAAGACGCCCTCATCGATTTCCGTTTCAAAAATCAGTCCGGGCGGGCTTCCAAGAAAAAGGCCCCCGGGCACCTGACCGTATTGGACCCCCAGGACCCTTGGGTCGTCGAGGTTTCGACGGACCTCGCCGTGCTGACGGCCGGTCCCGGATTCAGCGTCAAGGACTTGGCGGGCTACGTGATGTTTCCGCCGCCCGGCGTGCGCTTGCGGGTGACGGGTTTTGAGGGCGATGAACTGCGGGTGAGGCTGACGAAGGATCGGGAGCTGTGGATCGCCCGCAACGAAGTTCGTCGACTGCCGCCCGGAACGCTTCCTCCCCAGGCCGTCACCGCCGGCGTTTCCGTCCTGCCCGACGGTCGGGATGGGCTCGTGAAGGTGACGATGTCCCAGAAGGCCCCCTTCGAGGTGACCGTTTCCGAGGACCTCCGCCGCTTGGACGTCTTTTTCTACGGGGCCTATTCCAACACCGACTGGGTCCACTTGCACGAGGACGTTCCTTGGATCCGGCAGGTCCGCTGGTCCCAGGACTCCACGGAGGTGTTCCATTTGTCCGTGGATACCGACGAGAACAGCTGGTGGGGATACGATGCCCGCTACGAAGGCAACAACTTCGTCCTGCAATTGCGGCGGCCGCCTCCGATGATGAATCCCAAGTTTCCCCTTCAAGGGCTGACGATCGTGGTGGACGCCGGACATTCGCCGGACACCGGGGCGGTCGGCATCACGGGGACCCTCGAGAGGGACCTTAACCTGTCCATCGCGAAACGCTTGAAAGAGAAGCTGGAAGCCGACAAGGCCACGGTAGTCATGATGAGGAAGGGAGAGGAACCCGTCGCCTTGTACGACCGTCCCCGTTTGGCCTGGGCCGCCAAGGCCGACCTCCTCGTTTCCATCCACAACAACGCCCTCGGCGAGGGGGAGAACCCCCTGGAGAAGCACGGCTACGGGGTTTATTATTTCCATCCCATGAGCCTGCCCTTGGCGCGGGAGATCCATGAGGCTTACGGGGACGTCTTCGGCAAGGGCCGGAACGCTCTCAAGGTCGTGGAGAAGGACGACGGCCTTCACTGGGGGAACCTCGCGCTTCCGCGGACGTCCCAGATGCCGGCGGTGCTGACCGAGTCGGCCTACATGATTTATCCGCCGGAGGAATGGTGGCTGCGGCAGCCGGAGTTCCAAGGCGATTGCGCGGAAGCGATTCGGGAAGGGGTGAAGCGTTACGTCAGGACGGTTCGGCCCGCGAAGTGAGCTTTTTCGAAATCAAATAAAGCGGCGCGCCGACGGCCGCCACGGCGAATCCGAGCAGGGTCTCTTTCGTCTCGCCCCAGGCGGCGTTGGCCGCGAAGGACAGGCAGAGCAGCGCGAAGAGGGCCGGAGTCACGGGGTACGCCCACACGCGCCAGGTCGCCGCGGGCGCGTCCGGTCTCCGACGGAAAAGAAAAACCGAAATCCCCGACATTGCGTAGAACACGAACACCACCACGCTGGAGTACGTCACCAGCTGGTCCAGCGTCCCCGTCCAAACCAACAGCACCGCGAGGGCTCCCGTCAGGATCAGCGCCGGAGCCGGCGTGCGGCCTTTTTCCGAGAGCCGTCCCATCCGCGCGAAGAGCGCGTGGTCCTTCCCCAAGGCGTACAAAATCCGTCCCCCCGTCAGGATGTAACCGTTCAAGGCGCCGAACGTGGAGGCCATCACCATGGCCGCCACCAGCCGTCCGCCGATCGACGGCCAAATGATGTCCATGGTTCCCGCCGCCACCAGGTCGGTGGCTCGGAGCGTCGGGAGCGGCAGGTAATAAAGGTAGACCGCGTTCACCGCCATGTAGAGGACCGTCACACCCAGGAGCCCGCCGATGATGGCCTTGGGCAGGTTTCGTTGGGGATCCTTCACCTCCTCCGCCACGTAGGCCGCTTCCGTCCAGCCGCCGAAGGCCCAAAGCACGGGGATGAGCGCCAACCCCAAGGCCTCGGCCGTCGTGAGGAATCCTCCCGACGGTCCGTGCGAGACGAAGTTCGCCGCCGATCCCTTGCCCGCCAGAAGTCCGACGCCGATGATCATGGCGATGGCTCCGACTTTCAATAGCGTAAATAGGTTTTGGATCCCTTTGCCGAAGCGGAGTCCCAGGACGTTGGCCGCGGTCAGGAGCACGATGGCGCCAGTGGCAACGGGTTTGACGGCGGATTGTTCGGGGAGTCCCAGGACCACCTCGAGGTGGCGGGCGAAGACGAAGGCGAGTATGGCCACCGTGCCGGTGCGCTCGACGAAGAGCTTGGTCCAGCCGAAGAGGAAGCCCCAGAACCGGCCGTAGGCCTGAGTCAGGAAGATGTAGTCCCCTCCCGTCTTGGGGAAACGGGTGGCGAGCTCGGCGTAGCAGAGGGCGCCGCAGAGCGACAAAAGTCCGCCCACCGCCCACGCCAATAGGAAGAGCCCGGGGGTCGGCGTCCGCTGCGCCACGGTGTCCGAAAGACGAAAAATGCCCGCCCCGATGACGCAGCCCACCACCAGCGCCGCCGCGTCCCAAACGCCGAGTCCGCGAATGAAAGCCGGGGAAGATGTTTTTTCATCGCTCATGGCCGGTAGCCTATCATCTTTGAACCTTCCGCCGAAAGAGGTCCGTTTTCACGTCCGCCACGCGGTCCAAAAACAGGATCCCGTCCAAGTGGTCGATCTCATGCTGGAGCGCGACGGCTTCGAACCCTTCGGCTTCCACCGCGACGGGGCGGCCTTCGCCGTCGAGTCCTTCCACCCGCACGCGGGCGGCTCGGAGGATGTCCGCCAGGAAGTGGGGGATGGAAAGACAGCCTTCCCGGAATTTCTGCTCTCCTTCGCTTTTCACGATCCGGGGGTTGAGGAGGGCTAAGAGGCCGTGTCCCTTGAGCGGCGGACGCCCCGACGGCGAGGGTCGCGTGACGTCGACCGCGACGGCCCTTAAGGATATCCCGATTTGCGGAGCGGCCAGTCCCACTCCCGGCGAGGCGTACATCGTATCGACGAGGTCACGCAACAGCGCGCGGGTCGAATCGTCGACGGACGCTTCGAGACATCGAGTTTTTAGGATGGGATGGGGAAACAGCAGGACGTCGCGGACGGGCACGTCGCGGTCAGAGGGGGGAAGATTCCAGGGGTTTGACGGAAACGGTGAGGCCCAAATCCTCCGTTTCTTCCAGGACGACGTCGGCCAGCTCCTGGTCGGAGACGCACCCCGGAGCTTCGCCTTCAATGTAGAGGATGTAGCCGGCCGTCTCGCCTTCGGTCCGATGGGTGTTGAGGTCCGTCACGTTGAAGTCGCAATGGGCCAGGGCTTCGGTCACGTGGTAGACGATGCCGGGTTTGTCTTCGCCGTAAACCGTCACGAGCCGCGGTTTCCCTTTCGAGGAGGGCGCCCGCCGTTCTTTGGGTCCCAGGGCTTTCAACTCGATCCGCACGCCTTTTTTCGCCAGAGATTTCAGCCTGGAGGTCAGCGAGGAGGGTTTTGCCGCGGCGGGCGACGAGAAAATCACCAACATGGCGAACTCCCCCTGAAGGCGGGTCATGGAGGAGTCCTCCAAGTTGCAACCCAGGCCGAAAAGGATTTTGGAGACGCCGGCCACGAGACCTGGCCGGTCCGGCCCGGCGGCGGTGAGGAGGTAGTGTGCCATGGGGATTGTTATATCAAAATCCCGGGGTGGACCGTAGGAGGCGGACCTCTACGATAGTTGTCTATAATACCCTCGAGAAAACCATCATGTCCCGAGAAATTCCATACAACTACACGTCGGCCGACGACGCCCTGGTCGTTAAGTTCCTTCTCGGCCCCGGTCCGTGGGAAACCATGGAACGGCTCCGAGCGCAACGCGTGACGGGGCGATCGGCTCGTCTATTGCTTCGCGTCCTGGGCGAACTTTTCGTCGTCCGCCGGAACCCCTTCGTTTTTGAAGAGCTTCTGGAGAACGCCGCCCGCCGCCGTTTCGCGGCGCTGGTCAACCAGGACCTCGGCGTGATTCGTCGGAACAGCGTCGGCAACGCCGAAGTTCAGACGGTCCTTGCGGATTGCCTTCGACTGGTCGAGGACCTTCTCGCCGAACTCGACGAGACGCCCTCCCGAAGGAGTCGCTGGCGGTCCGCCTTGGGCGGCGTGGTGGGCGCGGACGCGGTGTGTTTCGATCCCATCACCTTGGTCGCCCACGCCACCGACGCCACGGACTGGCGTCTGCACCTCCCGGCGGCGGTCGTCTTTCCACAAAAAGAGGATCAGGTCGCTCCCCTCCTATCCGCCATCGAGCGTTTGGGATTGAAGGCCGTCGCCCGAGGGGCCGGGACGGGGCTCACCGGCGGCGCGGTTCCATTGGCTCCCGGCTGCGTCGTGGTCAACACCGAGCGGCTCAACCGTATTCTTTCTTTCGGCGAGACCGACCTGGGTGGTTCAAAGATCCCCTACCTGGATGCCGAGGCGGGGACGGTCACCGATTTGGCCATCCACGCGGCGGAAGCCAAGGGCTGGGTGTTCGCCACCGATCCCACCAGCGCCTGGGCGTGCACCCTGGGCGGGAACATCGCCGAAAACGCCGGAGGCAAGACCGCGGTCCTGTGGGGCACCGCCGTGGATAACCTCCTTTCCTGGCGCATGGCTCTTCCCGGCGGCGCGCGCATCACCGTGGAGAGGCTCGAGCACCCGCTTCGCAAGATCCTGCCCACCGACCGGCTGCGTTTCGCCGTGAAGGACGGCGAGGGCCAAACGCTGAAGACGTTGGAGTTGACCGGGGACCAACTGCGGAAAAAGGGCCTCTGGAAAGACATCACCAACAAAGCGCTGGGCGGACTGCCCGGTCTTCAAAAAGAAGGCACGGACGGCGTCATCACCGGCGCCCGGTTTGTCCTGCACCGCCCTTACCCGCTCAAGGCCACCGCCTGCCTCGAATTTTTCAGCGATGATCCCGAAGAAGCCAGCCGCGTCATCCTGGCCTTATCCGAGCAATTTCCCAACAAAGGCGAAGAAACTCTGATGGCCTTGGAGCATTTCGACGAGGAATACGTCGACGCCATCGGTTACCAAGCCAAAGCCAGCCGCGGCGGCCAGCCCAAGGCCGTGCTTCTGATCGACTTGGTCGCCTGGAACGACGAGCAGCTCGCTCGCGGAAAAGCCCGGCTAATGAAATTGGTCGAGCCTCATCCCGGTACCGAAGCTTTTTTCGCCGTCGACAAGGACGAAGCCTCCGCTTTTTGGGCGGACCGAAAGAAGTTGGGCGCCATCGCCCGCCGCACCAACGCCTTCAAGCTGAACGAGGACGTGGTCCTCCCCCTGGACCGCCTGGCGTCTTACGCCGGGGCCATCGGGGAAATGAACCTCGAAGAGGAACGCCACAACCAACTCGCCATCGCCGCCGGTTTCAAGTTCACGTTGGAAGTGGAAGCCGCGACGGATTCCTCCCTCGCCGCGAAGCTCGAAGGGGCTAAGGCGCTCTTCGAGGCGTTCGAAACCCGGTTGGCCGCCGCCGGCCGCGAATCCCTCCGGGCTGGATCCGCGGCCGCGGATTTGCGGGAAGCGCTGGTCTCCCGTTTCGCGGGGCACGCGGTTTTGGAATCGAAGCTGGCCGATGTTTTCCTTCGGGAAAGGTCCCGGCGGATCGTCCTGGCCACCCACATGCACGCCGGGGACGGGAACGTCCACGTGAACATCCCCACCTTCTCCAACGACCGCGACATGATGCAACGGGCCCAGCGGGCCGCGGACCGCGCCATGCGCCGGGCGGTGGAGCTGGGCGGCGTGGTTTCCGGCGAGCACGGCATCGGCATCACCAAGATCCAGTACCTCGAAACGGCACGGCTGGAAGAACTCCGCGCCCACCGGAAAGAGCTGGACCCCCAAGGGTTGATGAGCCCCGGCCAGCTTTCGGATCCGGCGATGATGTCCCGGGTGTTCACGCCGTCTTTCAACCTATTGTCGTTGGAAGCCCGCATCTTGCAGCACGACCGTCTGGCGGAGCTGGCGGGGAAGATCCAGAGCTGCGTGCGTTGCGGCAAATGCAAGCCGGACTGTTGCGTCTTCGATCCCGCGCGGGGCGTGTTCTTTCATCCTCGGAACAAAAACCTCGCCATCGGGAGCCTCATCGAGGCCATCCTCTACGACGCCCAGCGTTCCCAGTCCACGCGGTTCGAGGCGTTGCGCCGTTTGGAAGAGGTGGCCGACCACTGCACCATCTGCCACAAATGCCTCAAGCCTTGCCCCGTGGACATCGATTCCGGCGAAGTATCCAAGATCGAACGGGAGATCCTCAAAGACCGGGGGTTCAAGCACACGAGCCTCGCCACCCGGGCATCGTTGGCATTCCTCAAGAAGAGCCGGAACAAAAAGTTCCAGAAGGGATTCCGACTCCTGGTGCTGGGTCTCGGGACGCGGGCTCAACGCCTGGCTCACCGGGTGGTCGACCTGTTTCCGCGAAATGCCCGATGGCGACGCGCCTTTCCTTTTACCCTCCTCGCGAAACCGATCCCCTTCGCCCAGGGGCGGCCGTTGCCGGAAGTCCTTCCCCGCTACGGAAGCCGGCAGGTTCTGTTGTTGACCCCGAAAACCCACGGGGGAAAATCTGTTTTCTATTTTCCGGGCTGCGGCAGCGAAAGGTTGCACGGAATCATCGGCCAGGCGTCGATCTATGTGTTGCTGAAAGCGGGCGTCCAGGTTGTCGTCCCGCCGGCGGGGCTGTGCTGCGGATATCCCTTCGGCGTCAACGGCCGGACGGAGCAACAAAAGGGGATCGAACTGAGGAACAGCATCATTTTCAACCAAATCCGGGACATGTTCTCTTATCTTTCCTTCGACGCCGTGGCCATGTCGTGCGGGACGTGCTCGGAGTCCTTGAACGCGATGGAGGTGGGGAAAGTGTTCGGAGCGCCCGTGATGGACGTGGGCGCGGTCGCCTTAGAGGCGGGTCTCCGCCCGGCCGCCCTGGGGGAAGTGCTTTACCACAAGCCTTGCCACGATTCCTTGAACGGCCAAGCTTTGAATGTGATCTCCCGGGCGGGGGGAAAAGCCCGAAGCGTGCCCCATTGCTGCGGAGAGGCAGGAACGTTGGCTTTGTCCCGCCCGGACATCTCGGACGCCATGTTCGACCGCAAGGAATGCGCCCTTAAAGACGCCCTCGCCGAGAACCCCCGTCGAAAAAAACTTCTCACCAACTGCCCTTCCTGCATCCAAGGATTGGGACGGCAGGAACGCTTGGGGGTCCACGTGTCCCACCTGTCCGTCGCCCTCGCCGAAGCCGCCGGCGGGCCGGAATGGCCCCGGGAACTTCAGCGGATGACGGAGAAAGCCGAAATCGTCACTTTCTGAACAGGCTTATCGGCCGAGCAAAAGCGAAATAAGTCCGTAGATCATCCTTTGCATGAAGGCGATCACGGGGTTGAGCCAGCCCGTCCACAGCAGCAAAATCAAAACCAAAAAACCGGCGCGGTCCAATCGCCCAAACCTTTGCCGGACGCCGGCGGGGAGAAATTCCATCAGGATCCTCGAACCGTCCAGCGGGGGGACGGGGATCAGGTTGAAGGCGCCCAGCCCGACGTTGATCCGGGCGAGAAAGGTCAGCATCCCCGCCAAGGATTGGCCGCCGCCGAGGACCTTCGATTTCAGCAGGAAGACCGCGAGGACCGCGATCAGGACGTTAGTCAACGGTCCCGCGAGGGAAACGCAGACGAGCCCCAACCGGGAATTCCTTAAATTATCGAAGTTGACGGGAACGGGCCTGGCCCAGCCGAAGCCGACCAGGAAGAGCATCAGGGCTCCCAACGGATCGATGTGGGGAAAGGGGTTCAACGTCAACCGCCCGTAAAGTTTGGCGGTATCGTCGCCGAAAAGCGAGGCGGTCCACCCGTGGGCCAATTCGTGAAAGATCACGGAGTAAAGGAGCAGGACGACGATGGCGGCGAACGCCGCCGGATGGCTGAACAGAAGCGAAGTCAATCCCATGGGTTTGCCTCGTTAAACGTTAGATTCTGTTTCGAAAATCCGAAAAACCGCTCGTGCTGAGCTTGTCGAAGCACGAGCCATCTTCGAGGCGGTAGGCTCACCCTTCGACAGGCTCAGGGTGAGCGGGATTTTTGAAACCGCTTCTAGTGGTCGTCTGAACGATCTCCCAAATACAATACAATAGTTCCATGCGCCGGTCGTTCGTCGAAAAACTGAAATCGATTCTGGGTCCGGACCGCGTCCTGTCGGACGGGGCGTCGCGGTTGCTCTATTCCTACGACGGGGCGCTGGAAAGAAAGCTGCCGGGGGCGGTGGCGCTGCCGCGGGATGCCGAGCAAGTGGCCGCGTGCGTGCGGCTGGCGGCGGACGCGGGCGTGCCCTACGTCGCCCGGGGCGCCGGCACCAACCTTTGCGGCGGGTCGGTTCCCGCCGACGGCGGGCTCGTGATCCACCTGGCCGGATTGAACCGAATACTCTCCATCGACCCGGACCGGAAACGGGCCTGGGTGGAGCCCGGTGTTGTCAACGCACACCTCAACCGGGCGCTGGCCCCCTTCCGAATCTTTTACGCACCGGACCCGGCAAGCATGAAGGCCTGCACCCTGGGCGGCAACGTCGGGACCAACGCGGGCGGACCCCACTGCCTGAAATACGGCGTCACCACCAACCACATCTCGGGATTGGAATTGGTCCTGCCGGACGGGTCCCGGCTGAAGACGTCCGTCGACGAAGACGGTTACGATTTGACGGCCCTCTTCGTGGGTTCCGAAGGGACCCTGGGGATCGTGACGGCGTTGGAAGCGGCGCTCCTGCCCGTGCCGGAGGACGTGCGGACGCTCTTGGTTTCTTTCCCTTCGTTGGAGACGGCGGCACAGACGGTTACGGACGTGACCTCGGCGGGGGTCGTCCCGGCGACGTTGGAGTTTATGGACCGGCTGACTCTCGGCGCCGTGGAGGCCTTCGTCAAAGCCGGATATCCGACGGACGTGGACGCCGTCCTTTTGGTCGAGACCGACGGCGTGGGACCCAAGCCCGGCGCCGAAATGGACCGCGTCCGGGAGTTTTGCGTGAAGAACGGCGGCTGGGACCTCCGCCTGGCCGCAAACGAGGCCGAGCGGGAGAAATTATGGGAAGGCCGCCGCGGATCGTACGCGGCCCTGGCGCGGCTGGCGCCCAACGTGATGGTCGAGGACGGCGTCGTTCCGCCCACGCGGCTGCCCGAGGCCGTGCGCCGCGTCCGCGCCATCGCGGCGCGGGAGAACCTGACCATGGGGCTCATCGCCCACGCGGGGGACGGAAACCTCCACCCCAACATCGCTTTCGACGAGCGGGACTCGGCTGCCGCCGCGCGCGTCCGGGAGGCGGGCCACGAAATGCTCCGCGTCTGCGTCGAACTGGGAGGGTCCATCTCGGGGGAGCACGGGATCGGCGTCGAGAAGCGCGAGGCCATGCGCTGGCTCTTCACCCCGGAAACCCTCCGCCTTTTCCGCAGGGTCAAGGACGCCTTCGATTCCGACAACCTTTGCAACCCGGACAAGCTGATCCCGGCGTTGGAAGCGCCTCCGCCGGTGATCGAAGATAAATGGATCGGCGGGTCAGGAGAAGGGAGGGTGCGGGCCAGGGACGCCGGGCACGTTCAGGACGTGCTCCGCGCCGCCTCGGCCTCGGGACACCCCGTCTTTATTTGCGGATTGGGGACCCGGAAACTGCGCGCGCCCGAGGGGGCGATCACGCTGGAGCTCCACGCCCTGAACCGTTTGCTCTCCCACGACGTCGACAACTTTACCGCCGTCGTCGAAGCGGGGTGTCCCGTGGCTACCCTATCGCGGCTCCTCGCCGAGAAAGGCCGCTACGCGGCCGTGGCGGGCGGAGGCACCATGGGAGGACTCCTGGCTTCTGGAGGCCCGTCCGGGGCGCGGCTGCGGGACCACGTAATGCGGGTGAAAGCCGTTTTGTCGACGGGCGAGGTGGTGACCGTCGGCGCGCCGGTGCTCAAGAGCGTCGCCGGCTACGACTTGGCGAAGCTTTTCATCGGGGCGTGGGGAACGTTGGGGGCCGTTTTGGAGGTGACCCTGCGGACGCTCCCCGCTCCGTCGGAAGCGGCGCCTCGGAAGGCGAGGCCCGACGCGGCAGCCCTGTCTTCTCCCGCCGCCCGGCGGCTCAAACGGGCTTTCGATCCGGCCGACCTTTTCGTCCTGGGGAATCCCCATGAGCGATAGGCCCGACATCCACACCCACGCCGCCCAGGGGCTTTCGGCCCCCGACCAAAAACGGTATGACGACACCCTGCACTGCAACCGGTGCGGACTCTGCACGTCCGCCTGTCCGACCTACCTCGCGACGGGGAACGAGGGGCTCTCGCCACGGGGCCGCAACCAGATATTTCGGGCGGTCTTGGAAGGCCGGCTGGGGGATCCCCGTGACGCCGAGGGATCCTTTGACACCTGCCTGCAGTGCGGCATCTGCACGTCGGTCTGTTTCGCCGAGGTGCCCACCGCCAAGCTGATGGGCGCGGCCCGGGGGAAAGTGGCCCAGGTTCACGGCGCGCCGCTCCTGCAACGATTTTTCCTTCGATTCCTCCTGGCCCGGCCGAAACTCCTGGAATGGACGCTGCTCCCGTTTTTCCTGGTCAAGCGATCGGGCGTTTCCCGGTTCCTTAATCGTCTAGGCCTCCTGAAGCTCGTGAATCCTTCCTTGGCCGCGGCGGAAGAACTCGTCGACCGCGTGCCCCTTCGCTTTCCCCGCCGCCGTCCGCCTCCCGCCGACGCGGACGTCGTCCAGTTCGTCGCTTGCGGCACCCATTACCTGATGCCCGAAGCGGAGACGGCGACGACCCGTCTCCTGGATAAATTAGGATGCCGCCACGGCCGGGCGGACACGGTGTGCTGCGGTTTGCCGGGGATCAGCACGGGGGATTGGGATTCCGCCCGGTCTTTGGCGCGGCGCAATATCGCCGCGCTGGAAAAGTTCTCCAAGGCGGTGGTCCTGGCCGACGACTCCTCCTGCGCCGCCACGCTTAAGGATTATCCGTCCCTGTTCGAGGACGACCCCGCGTGGTTTCTCCGCGCGAAAGCCGTTTCCGCGAGGGTGAAAGACCTGAGCGAGTGGATCGTGGAGAGGGGTGAAAGCGGTTTTCCTTCAGCTTCCAAGGCAGGAGAACCCGCTCATGCTGAGCTTGTCGAAGCATGAGCAAGCTCCGTCGGGAACGGCTCACCCTTCGACAAGCTCAGGGTGAGCGGTTGGTGTATCCATTTTAAGTTAATGATCAGTATTGGCGTTTTTTGACGGTTTTACTTGGCGTGCTTGGAGACGAGGGCGAGCATTTCTTCGGCCTTGAAAGGTTTTTGGAGACAGCCTTCCGCGCCGGCGGAATGGAACACCTTGGTTTGATCCGGGGTCAGATCGTGTCCGGTACAAATGTACACGGGGATTTTTTTCGTTGCGGCGTCGCTTTTAATCGCCCGGCAGGCCGCGGCGCCGTCCATGTCGGGCATCTCGGCGTCCATGAAAATGATTTGGGGGGATTCTTTCTTGGCCGCGGGAACGGCTTCAAGTCCGTTGTTGGCGGTGAAGACCCGGTGGCCTGATTTTTCGAGCAAGGATTTCCCGATCTTGAGCAATAAAGGGGAATCATCCACCAGTAATATTTTCGCCATGAGGGTCTCCGTCAAGAGGGGTTTTGCACCAGCCGAACCGCGATCGGTTTGGACCCGCATTCAAAAAAAGCTTGAGCCACCGTTTTCTGCCGCGCGTCCTGGAAGGGGGCTTCCTTCACTTCCGGGAGGGAAAGCCGGGCGGAGTGGGGGAAATGGCGCTTGATGAGTCCTCCGATCATATTCGCCAATTCCCCGAAGACGTCGTGGATGAGGGGTTCTTTCACCGTGGAGACGTCCACCTGAAAGAATAGGGCGGCCAGCCGGCGGGCTTCTTCTTGGGGACAAACGACGACGATCGACCGGGACGGATCCCCCGAGATGTTCACCTTCGCCACCAGGAACCGTTCGTCCACGGAGGTCGTCCGTTGGAGGGGCGCCGACGGCAGGGAATGGCCGAAGACGGATTTCCAGACCGCTTGGGCCGAGCGCGAAATATCCGTTTCGGTTACGAGGCTCATGGGGTTTTCTTTGGCCGGTAGCACCAAGCCTTCTCGTTTTGAAAGCGGTCGAAGTTCTCGTCGATGTTGAAGGTCGTCTCCGCCGTCCCCAGGAAGAGGTATCCGTCGGGCCGCAGGGTCTTGCGGGCCTGGGCCAATATGCCTCTCTTGGTTTCCACGTTGAAATAGATCAGGACGTTCCTCATGAAAACGATGTCGGCGTAGGGAAGCGCCGGCCAAGGCGCGGCCAAGTTCATCTCCGAGAACTCCACCATTCGCCGGATGTCCTCCCGGACCTGCCAATCGATCCCCTTCTGGTGAAAATACTTGACCAAGAGCGACGCCGGCAGGCCCCGGTTCACTTCGAATTGGCTGAAACGGCCTTCCCGCGCGCGGGCGATCATCTCCGTGGAGAGATCACAGGCGAGCAAACGGATGTTCCAATTCATGTACTGAGGGAACTGCTCTTTGAGCATAATGGCGAGGCTGTAGGGCTCCTGCCCGCCGGAGCATCCGGCGCTCCAGATGGTGAGCCGTTTCTCGACCTCCCGTTTTTTGAAAAGGTCCGGAAGGATGATGTTCCGGAGCATGTCGAAAGGATAAATGTCCCGGAAGAAAAGGGTTTCGTTGGTCGTCATGGCCTCCACGACCTGGACGTGAAGTTTGCCGGCGGCGGGGTCGGCGTGGAGGCGCCGGAAAAGTTCATCGACGGAATCGATCCCTTCCCGCCGGGCCAGGAGGCTGAGGCGCGATTCCACCAACGTTTCCTTGCCGGCTTCCAGGACGATGGCCGACCGTTGGTGGACCAAGTTGCGGACGAAATCGAAATCTCTCGGGGAAATGGGCATTAGCCCGCCCCCTCTCCGGCAACGGCCGCCGCGCGCCCCATGCGGACGCGCCGCAGGATTTCCATGGGCAATTGGGACAGCGGGCAGACGCGTTCCGCCAGTCCCGCCCGCACCACGAACCCCGGCATTCCCCACACGACCGAGGAGGCCTCATCCTGGGCCACGATCTGGCCTCCCCCCTCCTTGACGCGTTCGCATCCCCGCAGCCCGTCTTGCCCCATGCCCGTCATGATCACGGCGAGGGTGCGTCCCCCGTATGCCTTGGCGGCCGAGCGGAACAAAACGTCGACCGAAGGACGGCAGGAGTTTTCCGGGGAATCCTTGTTAAGGCGCAATCGGACCGCTCCGCCTTCCCGCTCCACCGCCATGTGGTGGTCGCCGGGAGCGATGTAGACGTGCCCCGCTTCCAGGATTTCCCCGCCAGAGGCTTCGGAGACCGCCATCCGGCATTTGGAGGCCAGCCGGTCGGCCAGGAACTTGGTGAAGATCGGAGGCATGTGCTGGACGACGAGTAATGGGACCGGGAAATCCTTGGGCAGGAGCGGCAAGATCTCGGCCAAGGCGTTGGGACCTCCCGTCGAAATGCCGATGACGACGACCTCCAGGCGGGACGAATCCAACAGCGACAAATCGACGGCGGTGGGCACCGCGGCGGAGGTTCGACCAAGTTCTTGGGCGGGGGGAAAAATGTCCTCGGCCATTCGGCAGAACGTCTTCACCTTCGGGATCAGGTCCTCACGAAGTTTCGCCAACGCCGCGTCGCGGTTGCGCACGTCGGCCGGTTTCGTCACGTAGTCGGTGGCGCCCAAACTCAATGCGTCCAAGGTGACCACCGCGCCGTGCTCGGTGAGGTTCGACACCATGAGGATGGGAAGGTTCGGGTATTCTTTGCGGAGGGCGGCCAGGGTTTCCAGGCCCGACATCTCGGGCATGTCGACGTCCAACGTGACCAAATCGGGGTTGCAAAAGGGCATTTTCGCCAGGGCGACGCGGCCGGTGGCGGCGATGTCGGCGATTTCGATGGCGGGATCGGCCGAAAGCGCGTCGGTCAAAAGCCGACGGGCCACGACGGAGTCATCGACGATCAGAACGCGGATTTTTCGCACGGAGTTCCCCCGGGTCCTGGATCAGGCGTGGGCGATGCCCATCAGGCTCAACTTTTCCAAGATCATGTCTTTGGTGAAGGGTTTCATCACGTATTCGTTGGCGCCCGCCTCGAGGGCCTTGGCCACCTGGGCGATCTCGGTTTCCGTGGTCACCATCATCAGGCGCATGCCGTCGTGGGCGTGGTCGGCCCGAACGGCGCGGATGAAGTCGAACCCGTCCATCACCGGCATGTTCCAATCCACGAGAGCGATGTCGGCGCTACCCACCTCGCGTAGTCGGTCCAGCGCCAAGCGCCCGTCGGCCGCTTCCACCACCTCGAAGCCGCATTCGGTGAGGATCCGTTTCAGGATCGTTCGCACCGCGGCGGAGTCGTCGATCACTAACGCACGCATGTTCAGCCTCCTTTTAAAATTCGCATAACCAAAGGCAAAAGGTAAAAGTAAAAAGTAAGGTTGCCATTAAAGGGCGCTTCTTTCCACCCTTTTGCCTTTTACCTTTTAACTTTTACCTTATTCAAGCACTGGTTAGAACTTAAACCTTCCGACGTGCTTTTGCAAGGCCGCCGCCATGGCCGCCAGTTCCTGGGCGGCTTTTCTCGTTTGGGCCGCGGAGGTCGTGGTGCTCTGAACGGCCTGCGCCACGGCCGAGATGTTGAGGGCGATTTCCGCCGAGCCCCGAGCCGCCTCGGAGGAATTCCGGCCGATTTCGTTGGTCGTGACCGACTGTTCCTCGACGGCACCGGCGATGGCGTTCTGGATGTCCGAAATTTGGTTGATCACTTTGCCGATTTGGGCGATGACCTGTACCGCGCTCTTGGTGTCGTTCTGGATCGCCTCGATCCGGCGGCCGATGTCCTCGGTGGCCTTGGTCGTCTCCTTGGCCAAATCCTTGACCTCGTTGGCGACGACGGCGAACCCTTTGCCCGCCTCCCCGGCGCGGGCCGCCTCGATGGTGGCGTTCAGGGCCAGCAAGTTCGTCTGCTCGGCGATGGAGGTGATGACGCGGATCACCTGCCCGATCTCGGCGCTGGACCGGCCCAGTTTGTCAACGGTGGTGTTGGCGGTGTCGGCCATCCTCACCGCCGCCAGAGCCACCTTGGCGGCCTGGTTGGCGTTCTGGGCGACCTCTTTGATGCTGGCTCCCATTTCCTCGGCCGAGGCCGACACGGTCTGGACGTTGCGACTGAACTCGTCGGCCGCCGCCGACACGACCGTCGCCTGGGAGGCCGTTTCCGACGCGCCGGCGGAGAGCTCCTGGCTGACCCCCGACAGGTTATCGGAGGAGACGGTCAAGTCCCGGGCGTTTTCGGCGATGGCCTGGATCGCCTCCTTGACGCGGGCCAGGGTCTCGTTCAAGTCTTTGGCCATCTGGCCCATTTCGTCGTCGGAAACGACGGCCGCGTGGTGGGTAAAATCCAATACGGCTTGGGCGTGCAGGCTCTCCACGAAGTTCCGCAGGGCGCCGTTGAGCCGACTCAAAAAGAGGAACGTCCCAAACAAGGAAAGACAGGTGACGAGGACGGCGGCCAAGGTGGAAAAGAGGAGGAGTCTCCGGTTCTGCCGGTCCCCTTCCTCCCGCCGTTTCCCCTGGAGAGCGATGGTCTCGGTTTGAAGCCGGAGGACGGCTTCCGCGGCCGGAACGGCGGAGGCGGGCGCCGTCGCGGAGACGGCCGAAAGGGCGTCTTTCGCCCGGCCCAGCGTGTCGGCCAGTCCCGTCGCCCGCGTCTCTCCCTCCGATTCGACGGGGGCCTCGCTCCGTTCCAAGTCCTCGGCGACGGAACGGACGTCGTCCAACGTTTTCACCGCGTCGCGCAGGTCCCGTTCCGCCGTGCCGTTCCCCCGCAACAATCCGAGGGCGGCCCGCAGGGCGTCGTCCGCCGCTTGGTGGATCTCCAGGGCTTCCCGGTTCTGTCGGCGCTCTTGGAGGTCGTGGACGCGGCTGAGGCTGAGGAAGGCCAACAGTACGAGTACGGGGAACAGGATCCCCACCATCACCAGGAGAATTTTTCGAGGAAGCTTGGATTGAAGGGCCTGGGAAGAGTTCATACCGACGCTCCCTGGATCACTTTGTCGATGTCGAGGGCCAGGAGGAGCCGATCCTTCAGCTTGTAGGCCCCCAGGATCAGGTCCCGGGCGACGCCCGTCAGGGTTTCCGGCGGTTTCTCGAAGGTATCGGGGTCGACGGTGATGACGGCGCCGATCGTGTCGACCAAAAGGCTGATCGCCTCCTCGCCGGTGTGAATGACGACGTTCATAGGCTGCAAGGTCGGGGGACGGGGGGGAAGCTCTAACCGGCGGCGGAGGTCGATGCCGGTCACGATCTGGCCGCGCAAATTGATGAGGCCGCTGATGACGTCGGGCGCCAGTGGGATCCGGGTCAGTTCCAAGGTCCGGATGACTTCCTGGACCTTGCGGACGTCCACTCCGAAAAGGAACGAATCCAAATAGAACGTGCAGAATTGCGTGGTGTCCGTCATGGAAGTCGTTACGCCTGGGCGAAGAAACCCGGCATGGCCCCCTTGATGAGGTTTTCCACGTCCAACAGTTCCGTGACCCGTCCGTGGATGACGGCCGACCCCGTGACCCCCGATCGCGTGCCCGGGGACTGCATTTCGAGGGATTCCTCCACGATGTCCAGGATGTGGTCCACCAGGAGTCCAACGCTCTTGTCGTTTTTCGTGTATACCACCACCTGCACCACATCCCTTCCCCCGTCGGCCGGGGACGCGTTGCGCGGCTGGCGTCGCCTTTCCGGGAGCGCCTGGGAGAGGCTCAGCAAAGGAAGGATCTCTCCCCGGTATTGGACGACTTCCTGGTCCCCGGCGCGTTCGATTGAGGGGCGGGGGAATTCCTCCAGGCGCGCCACGGCGGAAAGGGGGATGGCCATCTGGCCGTTGTCCGGAGTGCGGAAAAGGAGGAGGGACTGCCGGTTGTCCACGACGTGGACCGGTTCCTCGACCCGCTCCGTGAAGGCGTGGTCGCCGACTTCGGCCAGGACGTGGGCCTGGAGCGCCAGCCCAAGCACGTCCAGGATCAGCGCCACCCGGCCGTCGCCCATGATGGTCGC
>PMLF01000090.1 GCA_003158755.1 Elusimicrobiota bacterium
GTAGGAGACGAACGGTAACGGGAGGCCGGCGACGGGCATCAGGCCCATCACCATTCCCATGTTGACCAGGCCCGCGAAAGCGAAGTGGGCTCCGATGCCCACCGCCAGGTAGCGGCCGAAACGGTCCCGGGCCGTCGAAGCGATGTCGAAGGCGCGGAATACTACCCAGAAGTAAGCCGCCAGGACCAGCAGCGAGCCCACGAACCCCCGCTCCTCCCCCACCAGGGAATACACGAAGTCCGTGTGCTTCTCGGGCAGGAAACCCAGTTGGGACTGACTGCCCAGGAGGTACCCTTTTCCCAGGAAACGCCCGGAGCCCAAGGCGATCTTGGACTGCAGGATGTTGTAGCCGGCGCCGAGAGGATCGACGTCGGGGTTCAGGAAGGCGATCAGCCTTTTGCGTTGGTAGTCCTTGAGAGCCTTCTCGACGACGAACGATCCGCCCACGCCGCCGGCGACGGCGCCCAGAGTCAAAAGCAGCGTCAATCCCGTGACGGACACCCGCCATTTACGGAGGAACCACCACCCCGTGGTGATCGCCAGGCAGACGCCCGTCCATAGCTCGAAGAAAACGGCCCTCTCATCGAACGCCCGCCTTAAAAAGGTCACGATCACCCCGTCGTCGGGCGAGGGATCGATGATGTCGAAATACGTGCTCGCCAGCGGAACGCCGAGGGCGATGGACGCCGTTCCCACCAGGAACGCCAGGGCGGGGAGCGGGGCTCCCGCCGTGTAGAGGATCGCCAAGGCCACGGGCCCCAGGGAAAGCCCGCTGGAAAGGTTCGGCTGCATCAGGATCAGGCCGAGGTGCGCCGCGGTCATGGCCAGCGGGATCATCATCGTCCACCAGTTTCCCATGTCCCGCACCCGGGCCTCGGCGTACGCCGCCAACCCCACGATGAGGCCCAGGCGCGTCACCTCGACGGGCTGGAGGTAGAAGAACCCGAGGTTGATCCAGGACTTGCTTCCCCGCAGGCGCGTCCCGACGATCAAGACCGCCACGAGGACCAGGGTGCTCGCCAGGAACACCGGGCGGGCGTACGTCTGGAACACTTGGTAGGGAAGGAAGACCAGGAAAACCATCCCGCCCAAACCCAGGAGCATCGCCGAGCCCTGCCGCGCCACGAACCCCCCTCCCAAACCGGCATGCGCCGTCGCGGAATAGACGAAGGCCAAGCCCGTGAGCGAGAGCCCCAGGGCCGCGACAACGAGGCTCCAATCCAGGCGGCCGAGCCATCGACGGAACATCGATTCCTCGGTCGTGCGGAAGAACTGCGGGATGATTTCAACCATTCAGGGTCTCAGTCAAATCCATCGATGACGGCTCCATTTGTTGGGGGCGGGTCTTAGACCCGCCCCTACGAAAAAATCCGATGACAAAAACAGGAACAAATTCCGACAAAAATCGAAAACAGGAACGATATCCGATCATCGGAGTTCGGGAACTTCCGGATTTTCCCGAGCCCCGAGGCCGGAGTCCCGCGCCTCGGGTTTCGTGTCCGGGCCCCTCGACTGCAATGGGAACGCTTCGTTCAAGACCTCGCGCACGACGGGCAGCGCGACTTCGGAACCGTGGCCGCCGTTCTCCACGAACCCGACCACCACCAACGACGCGGGCTCGCCCGGCTTCCCGGCGTAGGCGGCGAACCAGGCGTGGTCCTCCCCGTGGGGGTTTTGGGCGGTGCCCGTTTTCCCGCCGATCACGACGTCCGGGCGGGACGCGTGGCCGCCCGTGCCGCGGCGGACGACCTCCTGCAAACTGGTGCGGACGTTGTCCCACACCTCCGCGGGAAGCTCCAGCCGGCGGCGATCCCTCGGCACGGCGTGGTACAGCTCGACCCCTTCCGGAGAGAGGACCCGGTCCACCACCTGGGGCCGCCACAGCGTCCCCCCGTTGGCGACGGCGGACATCAGCATCGCCGCCTGGAGAGGCGTGACCGTCAGATAACCCTGACCGATGCTCATGTTCACCGTGTCGCCGTCGTACCAGGGCTGTTTCAAGGCTTTTTTCTTCCAGGCGCGGCCGGGGAGGTTCCCCGACGCCTCCGACGGAAGGTCGATGCCCGTGGGTTCCCCTAAGCCGAGGGCGCGGCCCAGCTCCTCCATGGCGTCCACGCCGGCCATGAGGCCCATGTTGTAGTGGTACACGTCGCAGGACCACGTCATCGCGTCCATGAAGTCGATGAGGCCGTGTTTTTTCCAGCAACCGAACTCTTTCGTACCCAGGCGGAAAACGCCGCTGCAGAAGATCTTCTTATGGATGTCCCAGCCGTCGCGCAGGGCCGCCATCGCCGTCACCGTCTTGAAGACGGACCCAGGCGGATAGGTTCCCTGCAGGGCGCGATTGAAGAACGGGAGCTGAGGGTCCGCCAGGAACTTTGAGAGGTCGCCGGAGGGATCGAACGCCGGGTGGCTGACCAGGGCCAGGACCGCGCCCGTCCGCGGGTCCACGGCGACCACGGCGCCGCGGCCGGTGTTCGTCAGGTCCAAACCACGCTCCGCCGCCGCCTGGAGCGCCAAATCCAACGTCAGGACCACGTCGTTGCCGGGTGTCGACGGGACGCGCCGGAGCACTTGGACGTGCCTCCCGTGGGCGTCCATCTCGAACTGGAGGCCGCCGTCGACGCCCCGGAGCATCCGGTCGTACATCCGCTCGATGCCCATCCGCCCGATGAACTGGCCGGGTTTCAGCCGGTCGTCCTGGAGGACCTTGATATCCTGGGGCGTGATCTCGTCCACGTATCCGATGACGTGGGACGCCAGAGACCCGAAGCGGGCCCACCGTTGGGGCTCCACAACCACCTGGACGCCGGGAAGCGTCAAGCGCCGTTCGATCAAACCGAGGGCTTTTTCCCTCGGCAACCCCGCCAAGAGGCGGGTCATCTTGCCCGACTGGCGCGCGTCGGCCAACCTCTTGCGCAGGAGGGGCTCTTTGTCGGGAAAAAGGGCCGCGAGTTCCCCCTCGACCCGATGCGCCTCGGGATTCGACACGGAAAGGTTTGAATAGAACAGGGAGAAACGCGGGGCGTTGCCCAGGATCACGTCGCCCCGGCGGTCGAGGATGCGGCCCCGCGGCGCCGACAGGGACACCATTTGGGTGCGGTTCTCCTCCGCCAGGCGGAACAGGTCGGCCCCCTGAATGATCTGGAGGTGGAAAAGCCTCAGGGCCAGGACCAGGTAGGCCGCCCCGATCCCCATGGTGAGGATCGTCAGGCGGCGCTCCTCCCACGCGCCGGAGGCGGTGCGGATTTCAAGGCCGGAAAACATGGTCCTCCTCCACGGAAGGATCGTGCCGGGACCACAGGCGGACGATCCAAAAAACCAGGGGCGCCGCCAAAACGTTCATCGCGAACTGCCCCAGGATCGCTCCGATCGAGGGGACGAGGGGAGGCCCGGAGCGGCGGAAAAAGAGTTCGATCTGGGTCAGGATCGTCAAGTGAAAAAGTGTCCCGCCCAACGCCAGGATCGCCTGGGCCAGAGGCCGGTCCGAATCCACCTCTTTCGAAAACCGGCCAGTGATGTAACCGGCCGCCGCCAGGATCCACGCTTGAGCCCCAAAAAGACTTGGGCCTCCCGCGTCGAGGATCAACCCCCAGAAAAAGCCGAGGCTCTGGGCGGTGTTGATCTTTCCCCGGGCTCCCACGGCCAGCACGGCCAGCAGGAGCCATTGAGGCGACGGAAAAGACGTGCGCCAAAGATAGGAGAACGCGGCTTGAAAAATAAACCCCGCTGCAAAAAGGGACGCGCCGAAAACCTCCTCGCGCTTCACGGTTTTTCCCCCCGGACACGGAGGAGCACGAGCACTTCGGTCGTGGAACCGAACCGCGCGGCAGGCTTCAGGACCGCCCGTCGGAAAGATTCGGTCCCGGGGTTCTCCAGCTTTTCCACGGTCCCTAGCAGAAGTCCCGATGGAAAAATGTTACCCAAACCGGCCGTCACGACTTCGTCGCCCGGCTTCACCTGGGTGTCGGAGAAAAGATAGTTGAGGACGACCTTCGACGACCCGAACCCTTCCGCGGCGCCCTGCTCCCCCGTGCGAAGAACGGCGGCGGAAATCGCCGAGGAAGGATCGGTCACCAGGGCCACCCGCGAGGTGTCCGGGAAAACCTCCGCAACCTGTCCCAACACCGCCATTCGGTCCCCTTCCAGGACGACGACGGGATCCGCCGCGCGCACACCGTCCCGCTCACCCCGACGGATCGTGAGGCTTTGGAGCCCCTCCGCCGTTTCGCGGCCCCACACCCGGGCGGCCAGAGGAGTGAACCGGGGGAGGGGCGCCACACCGAGGAGGGAAATCAGGCGGCGGTTCTCCGCTTCCACCGCGTCGCACCGCAAACGGTCGAAATTTTCGATCAGGCCTTCCCGCTCGAGTGAACGGTAGGTCCGGTCCAAATCGATCAGGCGCGCCAGGTTGGATCCAAAGTCCCCCAACCGTTCCATGGCGGCCAAGGGAGGTTCGACGAAGGGGGAGAGGAGGTATTGGGTGGTGTAGCGGAGGACCCGGACGACGTTGTCCGCCGACCAGGACAGGAAAACCAGTCCCAGGAGGGAATACAAAAGGAATAGAAAAATGGAAAAGTGTCTTCGAATCATGTCCCCGTCCAGTGTTGCTATTGGGGGACACAGGAAGGGCGTTCGTCCCGAAAGACGTTCGTCCGGAGGAGGGCGATATTTAGGAAGCGATAAACGATCGCCCGGAGGTGCGATGGATGTTGTCCAACTCCTCCAGGTATCGTCCACAGCCCAGCGCAACGCACGTCAATGGGTCGGCCGCCCGGGTGACGGGCAGATCGGTCTCCTGCGAGAGGAGCTCGGGGAGGCCCCGCAGGAGGCTTCCGCCGCCCGCCAGCACGATCCCCCGGTCCACCAAGTCCGCCGCCAGTTCCGCCGGCGTCTCTTCCAAAGTCGACTTAATGACCTCGACGATGAGTTTGACGGTTTCCGAGAGAGCCTGGCGGACTTCGTCCGACGTGATGGAGATGGTCTTGGGCAAGCCCGTGACCTGATCCCGACCCTTGACTTCCATCGTCTGTTCCTCGGGGAGGGGGAAGACCGAACCGATCTTGATCTTCACGTCCTCCGCCGTGGTTTCGCCGATGAGAAGGTTGTACTTGCGCCTAAAATATTGAATGATGGATTCGTCCAACTCGTCCCCCGCAACGTCCAGGGACTTGAACACCACCATTCCGCCCAACGAGATGACCGCCACTTCCGTGGT
>PMLF01000193.1 GCA_003158755.1 Elusimicrobiota bacterium
AAGGAGTTCCGTCCATGGGTCTTCTGACGTTCATCACCTTCATTCCGCTCGTCGGGGCGCTGTTGATTATTGGGTTCACCAAGGAAGATCAAAAAGGGCTCATCCGCGGGTTGGCCACCGCGGCCGCGGGATTGCCGTTTTTGCTGGCCCTTTACGCCTGGATGGGATTCGATAAAAGCGCGGGGGGGATGCAGTTCGTCGAATCCCTTTCCTGGATTCCTTCGTTCAACATTCATTACAAAATGGGCTTGGACGGGTTGTCTCTGCCGATGGTTCTCCTCACGGGACTCCTCTCCGTCATCTCCATCATCGCGTCCTACGGGATCGACCGGCGGATCAAGGAATATTTCTTCTGGTTCCTCCTCCTCGAAACCGGCATGTTGGGGGTGTTCACGGCGCTGGATTTTTTCCTTTTTTACGTGTTCTGGGAAATCACTTTGGTCCCCATGTATTTCCTGATCGNNTATACCTTGGCCGGTTCGGTACAAATGCTGCTGGGTATTCTGGCTCTCTATTTCGCTTCCGGCGAAGCCGGGAGCCGGACCTTCGACATGGTCGAACTGGCGAATCGCTCCCACCTTTTCGCTGGGACGGCGTTCATCTGGGTGTTCTTGGCCCTCTACGTGGGATTCGCCGTCAAGATCCCCGCCTTCCCGTTTCACACGTGGCTGCCTTTGGCCCACGTGGAGGCTCCGACGGCGGTCTCCGTGATCCTGGCGGGGGTGTTGCTGAAGATGGGAACGTACGGTCTTTTGAGGGTCAACTACATGATCCTGCCCGACCTGACGAAATGGTTCCTGCCGGCCCTAGTCGTCATCGCCTTCATCAACATCGTTTGGGGCGCTTTCTGCGCCATGAACCAGCGGGACATGAAGCGCATGGTGGCCTATTCTTCCGTGAACCACATGGGCTACTGCCTCTTGGGCATGGCCGCGCTCACGGGGTCCAACGCGGCGGCGGGGCTCTCCGGCGCGGTGTTCCAGATGGTGACCCACGGCCTCATCACCGGGTCCCTGTTCCTTTTGGTCGGCGTGCTCTATGACCGGGCCCACACCCGCAATATCGACGAGTTCGGCGGTCTGGCCTCCAAGCTTCCGATCTTCGCGGGTCTCATGACGATCCAGTGCATGGCCTCCCTGGGCTTGCCCGGCTTGGCGGGTTTCGTAGGCGAGTTCCTGTGCTTCCTGGGGGGGTTCGGCCAGGCGGCGTTTCGGATATGGGTCGCCTTGTCGGTCATCGGGATACTGGTCACCGCGGCGTTCTTCCTCAAGCTCTTGAAAGACGTGTTCCTGGGAGAATTCAACACCAAGTGGGAAGGGCGGCTTTCCGACGTGAGCGTCCGCGAAATGGTTACCCTCGCGCCCCTCGTGGCGTTGACGGTGTTCTTGGGTCTTTACCCCCGTGCCGCCCTGGACATGATGGACGCGACCATGAAAACCATCATCGATAAATCGGTGAGCGCTCCTCTGGTTCCTGCGCCCGCGGTTCCCGAACCCGTGCCTCCGGCGGTACCGTCGACGCCCCGATGAACCTCGGCCTCCTCTCTCCGGAAATCTTCCTGGCCCTGGGCGCGACGTTCGTGCTCCTGGGGGAAACCATCTGGCCGCGCCTGTCCCGCGCGTGGATCGCCGTCTCCGTATTCCTTCTGGTCGTTACCGCCGGTTTGGTCCTTAAAGCTCCGGCGGGCGCGGTGGGGGGGATGATCGTCATGGACGGGATGAGCCGGTTCCTGAAAATCGTTTCCATCTTCGGAGTCATCCTGACCCTGGGCCTTTCGTTGGAATCCCGGGACTTGAACGAACGTTGGATCCCCTGGGGGACTTACGCGGCCCTTCTGCTTTTATCGACGGTGGGGTTGATGCTGCTGGTGTCCTCCGACGACCTCCTGATGCTGGTCATATCCCTGGAGCTCGTGACCATCACCTCTTTCGTCCTCACCGGGTTCATGAAGAGCGACCGCCGCGCGGGCGAAGCGGCCATCAAGTATTTCCTGGTGGGCGCGTTCTCCACGGGCCTCATGATCTACGGCATCTCCCTTTATTACGGAATTTTCGGGACGACCTCCCTGGCGGCCCTGCGGGCGGCCGACATGGCCGTGGTGGCGCGGGTTCCCTTGGCGGCGTCGGTGTTTTTTTTGCTGGCGGGCTTCGGGTTCAAGGTGGCGATCGTTCCCTTTCACATGTGGGTCCCGGACGTTTATGAGGGAGCGCCGCTCCCGATCACCGCTTTCATCTCCGTGGCGCCCAAGGCGGCGGCCTTCGGCGCGCTGCTCCGCGCCCTGCCCGACCTGAACGCCGTCGGCGTGAGTTCGGCGGTGGCGCTGTTGTCGGTCCTCACCATGACCGTCGGAAACGTAGGGGCCTTGAAGCAGACCAACGTCAAGCGGTTCCTGGGTTACTCCTCCATCGCGCAGATGGGCTACGTGCTGATGGGCGTGGTGGCGGGGGGGAACTCCGGGCGGTCGAGCGTGCTGCTCTATGTCCTCGTTTATCTCTTCATGAACATGGGTGCCTTCGCCGGCGCCATCCTCGTTGTCAACGAGTCGGGATCGGAGGACCTGTCCGCCTTCTCCGGGTTGGCGCGGAGGTCCTTCCCCTTGGCCCTGACCGTGGCGGTCTTCTTCATTTCCCTTACCGGCATCCCGCCCCTGGCCGGGTTCGTCGGAAAGTTCTCCCTCTTCGCCGCCGTCCTGGAACACGGATGGATCTGGCTGGCGGCGGCGGGCGCCGTCAACAGCGTGATCTCCCTCTATTACTATTTCAGCGTCGTGCGCCGGATGTTCTTCGAGGAAGGGAAAGGGTCCGAGAAGTTCCCCGTCTCCTATTCGCTGGCCGGCTGCCTGGCCGTGCCCTTGCTCGTCACTTTGTGGGCGGGAATTTTCCCGAGCGGTTTCCTGGCCTGGGTCCGGAGCGCGATTCCGTAATGCCTTTCTCCTCCCTTTTTGTGCCGTCCTTGGATTCCGGCTACCTAGAGTTTTTCAAAGCGTTGGAAAAGGAGTTCTCCTCTTTCTCCGCTTCGAAGGACGGGTTCCTCCGCCGACTCACGGAGTACATCCTCATTAATTCCGGTAAGCGCCTGCGGCCGGCCCTGACGTTTACGGCGTCCCGCTTCGGCAGGGCCGACGGCCGGGAGGTCCTTGAGGCCGCCACGGCGGTCGAGATGATCCACATCTCCACCCTGGTCCACGACGATCTGGTGGACGAAGCCGTGATGCGCCGCCGCAAGCCCACCGTCGGAGTCCAGTTCGGCGACGGGGCGGGGGTACTCCTGGGGGATTACCTATACGCGGAGGCCTTCCGGCGCCTGGCGGCGTTGGGGCGGCCCGAAATCCTTCGGGTGTTCGCCGACGCCACTCTGGCCATGTGCGACGGCGAGATCGGGCAGTACGAGGGACGGTACAAATTTGACATTTTGGAAAAGGACTACTTTTCCTTCCTTCAACGCAAAACCGCCTCCCTCATGGCCGCTTCCGCGTGGGCGGGCGGCGCCCTGGCGGGCTTGCCGCCGGAGCAGCTCAAGGCGCTGGAGACCTTCGGCGAACGCATCGGCGTCGCGTTCCAGGTGGTCGACGATATTTTGGATTTGGAAGGGGACGAGGCGGAGACCGGGAAAACTCTCCGGACGGACCTCCTGCATGGAAAAATGACGTTGCCTCTCATCCGCTACGGCCGGAACCTCGGATCGTCGGAGAGGACGGCCTTTCACAAGTCCTTGACGAATCCCAACGGGCAGGTTCCCGAAATCATCAAGAAGGTGTTGGAATCGGGCGTCATGGCGGAATGCCGCGCCGACGTCGCGTCCCTCCTCGCCGAAGCGGAGCGGGCGCTGGAGTCTTTGCCCGACCATCCTTCCCGTAAACTCCTCCTGGACATCTCCCGCCGCCTCATCGACCGAAAGTCCTAAGCAGCAACCTTTGAAGATTCCAAACCACATTCAAAAAGCCATGAAGAATTACCCGCCGTTTTTCCGGGCCGTTTGGCGGGAGTGCGCCCGGATTCCTTCGGGAGAGGTCCGCACGTACGGCTGGATCGCCCGGCGCATCGGCAAACCCGGCGCCGCCCGCGCCGTCGGAAGGGCCTTGGCCGCCAACCCCTTCGCGCCTCTCATCCCTTGCCACCGGGTGGTCGCTTCGGACGGTTCCCTGGGAGGCTATTCCGGCCCCGGCGGGGTCGCCGCCAAGCGCCGGATGCTGTCCCGAGAGGCCCGGTTAAAAATAAAAATGGCCTGAACGCGGGAAGCGTTCAGGCCATTTTAGAAGAAGTGCCGAGGGGCGGAGTTGAACCGCCGACACCAGGTTTTTCAGACCTGTGCTCTACCAGCTGAGCTACCTCGGCTCCGCCGTCCTTTGCGCCTCTGGCGGTGCAAAGGGCGGATCTGCCCTTACGCCACTTTCGGTAGCAAGTGCGGCAAAAGCTTCGATGCTTTTTTTCTTGGGGCGAAGTATAGCAAAATTTCTTGTTCCATCCTTTCGCGGCGGTGACAAATACGGCATGAGGAAGGGGGGATTTTTTTTGGTTTAGGTGTTATAATATCGCCGAGTCCGAACTTTATTGGTTGATTCGTGGCATACGAACTTAGGGAAAAGAAGGATTTACCATGGTGGTTTTTAATATTTTCTCTGTTTTTGCATAATTGACCCTAAAACAAATATAATGGTTCGATCGTTGCATGTGATAAGTGTGCAGGGAATTGTAAATTTCGGTGAAAAGAGGGACTAAAATGAAAATAACACGGTATTTCAGCCTCTTGGTTGCCGCCTGGGCGATGGTGTTCAGTCCTTTTCCCTGTTTTGCCGACGCCCCCGGGGAACTTAACTATCAAGGGAAATTGGTCGACAGCACTACCGGGAACCCTGTCACAGGCTTACATTCAATGACCTTCGATGTTTGCCCGACCAATGTCGCGTGTACGGGGATTTCGCCGAATGGGTTCCACCAAGTTTTCAATAATAGCGTCATGGTCACCAACGGGGTTTTCAACGTGACTTTGACGGGCATCCCAAATACGGTGTTTCAAGGCGGAGTCAACCGATACCTATTCGTGACGGTGGAATCTACGTTGCTGACGGCGGCGGGGGGAGGGGGAGAGAAACTGGCGGCGACGCCATATGCGTTGTCGGTG
>PMLF01000075.1 GCA_003158755.1 Elusimicrobiota bacterium
ACCGCGCCGGAGACGACGCCCTCGAGCAAGGTGCCCTCTTCTGCAACATGCTTAGCGAGTTGAGAGGGGACCGCCAAACGAGTTGACGGCCCGCCACCCCGCCCCCGACGGCGGCATGTAACATTCATGTAACTTTCGTCTTTTGGTGTTGACAAGCCGTGCCCCGTATTGCTAAAAACACATCGTTTTCGTCACCCACCCATGCGAACAAAGAAAAGCGAATTTCAACTTGAACCCCTAGAGCCCCGCCTCCTTTTGTCGGGAGAGGCTCTTTTCGGCGCCCTGGCCGCCCCGGCCCTGGCGTCTCTCGATCTTGTCCCCCAGACCGAACAGCTCCCAACAACAGACCAAACAGCCGTCACCAGCGCCCAAACCGCGCTCGTGGATTTGTTCGATACCGGGACCGCCGCTTCCCAGACCGCGGTCGCTCCGGTTGCCGCCTCCGCCGCGCCCGCCCCGACGGCAACTTCCAACGCGCCGGCGGCCCAGACCCTGGCCGCCCAAACGCCGGTGGCCACCGAAACCGCCCAGGTTTCTTCACAAGAAATTCCCTCTCCCCTTGTGGGAGAGGGTCAGGGTGAGGGGGGGCTTGCCAACGCCGGTTCGCCAACCCCGACCCAAAGTCAATCTGTAGCCGAACAGCTCGTCGACACGTTGCATGCGGCCAACGGCCCGCCCGCCACCGGCGATACCACCACTTCTTCCGAATCCTCAACCACAAGCAATAATTCCGCCGGGGAAAGCGCAGTTCTTTCCACCGATGCGGCTCCTTCTGCTTCCGATAGTAGCTCCGCCGCGGAAAATATTTCGCCCATAGATCCTTCCCTCCTCGAATATTTCGCCCCCGAAGGCAACAGCGACGACCTGCTCTGCGTCAACCCCAGCGACCATTCCATCCTCGAACTGATTGACGAAATAAGCGGCCAGGTTCTCGTTAGCCGACCCGTGGCCGGGGTCGTCAAAGTCTCCATCCACGGAACCGATGCCGGCGACGATACCCTGACCATTGATTTTTCGATCGCGTTCCAGCCTGCCGGCGGAATCAGCTTTGACGGCGGTGAGGGCGGGAACGACACCCTTGTCCTAGTCAACGGCAATTTCCAGCAGTTGGACTGCCCGTCCCTGACCCTGGGCTCGGCAACGGTCCGCTTGGACAGCTTGGCGATTGGGTGCAGCGGCTTGGAATCGGTGGAGAATGGGCTGACGGCCGACCTTGTTGCCCCCCAATTGGATGATTTGACGCTCAATGGCGGGGACTTGAAGCCGCTGGAGGGGCAGGTTTTTTACTTGGATTTAGACGGCGCGGACAATCTTCAATATGCGGGCCCGGTCACTCTGGGCCCCCTTTCCGTCCCTGCTTTCGACATTCCGGCTTCGGCGGGTGTGGACCAAGCCTCTTTGATCGGCCAGGTCCTGTCGCAACTTAACAGTTCTTTCGCGGGAATCGGGGCAAGTTTCGTTACCGTCCGCCCATCCGCCGGCCCGTATTCAACCATCTACGTTGGCGGGGACGACAGCGCCTTTTCGGATTATGGTTTGCTGTACGGTGTTTCCGAGAAAACGGACGTCGGAAACAACGATTCCAGCGACATCGCATTTGTCTTTTCGGACCAATTGACTCAGATGGACATGCCAGCGGATGAATTGACATTGGCCCTTGGCGCAGTCATTGCTCACGAGGCCGGCCGATTGCTGGGGTAGCAAAACGCTGACCCGATCGATACAACCGGAAGTCCGCTGGCTGACGTCGCTTTCTGGGCTTCAGCCCCGAAAGGGGAATTTCCAGTTCACCAGCAAATCGTTAACAATGCGTTGTGGTTTCTAAATAGCGACACGATGTCGATTCTCTGCAGGGCCGTCCTTAACGCCGATATATTGCACGGTCTACCCTCCGCAATCCTAGGTTACAATGCCAATTATCACTGTGATAATTCGGATTTTTCCGGTTTTGCCACTTTGGTCAATAACGAGTATTTTCAATTAAGCTCAAAGAGCAGTTTTGATCCCGGAGATGCAGATACCTTTGGATTGATTCTCCATTCGGCGCAAGACTTCTATTCCCACAGCAACTGGGTCGACGAGGGAATGACGGGGTTGGTCGATTCTTCTCCCGGATATTGGTTCGCCAACCCAGTGGATAACGACGTTTTCGTTCGTCCTTCTGCGGATAAAATACCCTATTACAAAACCGCCTCGGGAGCCTACCTGCTCCAAGGGCCGGCACCGAACGGATATACGCTCGATTATAAAGGTGCCAACCCTACCGTGGGCGCGATCGAAATCAATAATTCCGGGGAGGCCGCCCCGGGAATTGTTACCGGCTATTTCAATGGCAGTTTCCCCCTTGTGTCAACGGATTACGCTCCGGCTGGTTTCAGTTTCAAGCACGACGATATTAATAAAGACGGTTTTTGGAACTTGACAGATCCCAAATACAGTTTGGATTACCAAGCCTATGAGTTGGCCGTCGCTCAAACGCGCCATGAACTCTACCGGCTCGTGGCATTGCTATATAACAACGTAAAGGCAAATTCCTCTGCGGATCAACTTCAAGCAAATTGGCAGGCACGATGGGCGACTTTCCTCAGCCAATGGATCGGGACCGATCGGCAGTCCATCGAAGCCTTCGAGAACTTGATTATTTCAGA
>PMLF01000151.1 GCA_003158755.1 Elusimicrobiota bacterium
ATAGACGCAGCCGTGCTCGCAGCCTCGGTAGGGATTCATCATCGTTTGGTAGGGCGTGTTGGAGTCGTTGCTGAAGCTTAGGATGGACCGCGACCGGTCCTTATGGAAAACGGTCGGGGGTCCGCTTTCCATGGGGACTTGGGGGTCGGGTTCCGAGCGGAGCCGCTCGAAGGAGTTGGGCGGGCGAATCTCGGCGCCCCGCCCGAATCGAGCGACGCGTGGTCGAGGGGACATGACCGCATTATATCCCCCGTTGACAGAGACAGGGAAGGAAGGATTGACGGCTCCCTCAAAGAAACGGAGAATGGGTTTATGCGTTCCCCTTTGGTCGCCGCGCTTTTGTCCGCCCTGTTTTGGCCGGGGGCCGGACAGTTCTACAACCGGGAGTTCAAGAAAGGGTTCTTGATGACCTCCCTAACGATTCTTTTGAGCGTTTCCTTGGTGATCGGCCTCGGGCGGACCCTGCTGCAGAACTTGCCGCAAGTCACCAGTCCCTTCGACCCGCAGCAGATGAAAGTTCTCCGGGACGCCATTTTGCAGGCCAACCCCCGGCTTTACGGCACGTACAGCCTCCTCCTCACCGCGACGTGGATTTTCAGCATCCTCGACGCTTTCCTGGGCGCACGGGAGCGCCGGGGTTCGGGCGTTTCCAATCCTCCTCAAAAAGATTAAAATCTCGTAGCAATCCCTTTTCAACCGAGGGAACGTCNNGACATCGAGGCCGAAGACATGGCCCAAATGACCGAAGTCGTCGTCCAGAAGATCCGGTCCATTTCCGGGGTTTCCTCAACGGAAACCCTCATCACCACCGCGATCTAGTGTGGATAGAATCATCGGCAAGGGTTCCCGCTCCCTGCTCGTTTTTGCGGCCGGATTTTTTCTTATGACGACCTCTCGCGCCGACTCCCTCAAAACCCTTCCCAACGGCCTTCGCTACGTGGTGGTGGAAGACAACGCCGCCCCCGTGGTGTCCCTCCAGATTCACGTCCGCTGCGGTGGGGTGAACGAAGAGGGGTCCCTCATCGGCGTGTCCCATTTCCTGGAGCACATGATTTTCAAAGGCACGGCGAAGATTTCCGCCGGGGAGATCGCCAAGGTGGTCGAGTCCAACGGCGGGTCCATCAACGCCGCCACGGGCACGGAAGAGACTCAGTATTACATCGATATGCCGTCGGACCTCTTCGACCGGGCCTTCGACGTGNNGGCGTGATCCTGGAAGAGATCAAGCGCCGTAACGACGATCCCCAATCTTCCCTCTGGGACGGGTTTCTGGAGACGCTCTACCGCCGGACGCCGTATAAGAACGACGTCATCGGATCCACGAAGACCGTGGGCGAGATGACCCGGGACATGATGGTGTCGCAGCACGACAAGTTCTACGTGCCGAGCAACATGGTGGTCGTGGTGGTGGGGAACGTGAAGGCCGCCCACGCGGAAAAACGGATCAAGGATTTCTTCGGGCCCCTGCCCAAGGTTCCCGTCCCCGCGCAGCCGAACCTCTTCGAGCCCCCATCGGACGATCCCGAGATAAAAATGTTCCACCGCCCCGCCAAGCAGTCCCACGTGGCCTTGGGGTTCGTGGGACCGACGTTGAACGATCCAAGCCAGGTGTCCATGGACGTGCTGTCGACGGTCCTGGGCGGCGGGCAGAGCTCCCGCCTGTACCAGATCCTCCGCGAGGAGAAACAGTTCGTGTGGAGCGTGGGATCCACCTTCATCTCCCACGCGGGGACGGGCGCTTTCGGCGTTTTCGCCGAGTGCCCGCCCGAACGCGCCCGGGGCCTGACCAACGATGTTTATTTCATCCTGGACCAGGCCGTGACCGACGGTTTTTCGACCGAGGAACTGGCGCGGGCCAAAGCGCAGATCCGAAGTTCGTGGCTCTTCGGCCAGGAAACTTACCACGGCCAGGCGTCCCAGTGGGGATTTTATGCCATCCTGGGCCGCCCCCTTCTGGCGACGACGTACCTGAAAGAGTTGGATCGAGTGACCTTGCAGGACCTCCACAATCTGCTGGTGATTTACTTTGGTTCTCGGCAGCTTTCCGGCGCCATCGTCACGCCTTCCGACGAGAAATGAAAAAAATACTAATCTTTGCGAGCCTCCTTATGACCTCCGCCCTTGTCGCCGCTTCCGACGATCCCGTCCTCCGCGTTTTCCCCAACGGGCTGATGTGGATCCACAAGCCCATCCACCACAACGGCATCTCCGTCGCGCGGTTGATGTTCCCGTCCGGGACCGCCGTCGAACCCGCCGGCGAGGCGGGCGTTACCCGCCTCATGACGTCGCTCCTTTTCAAGGGCACGAAAAAGAAGAACGCCCTGGCTTTCGCCCAAGCCACGGAAGGAATGGGGGTGTCCCTTGACGCCGGCGCCCAGGAGGACTATTGGGAAATGTCCGAGCAGGCGACCACCGACCGGTTCGATCCATTTTTTGATCTGTTCGAGGAAGCCCTCTTTCAGCCCACGTTCCCCGAGGAGGAAGTCAAGAAGGAGCGCCAGGCCCAGGTGAACGCCATCCGAACCAATAAGGAAAGCATTTTCCAGGTGGCCCACGAACTGTTGGATTCAAAACTCTATCCGAATCACCCTTACGGGCGGCCCGAGGACGGTGACGAGACCGTCGTCGCCGGGCTGACACAAAAGCAAGTGGCGGACCGCTACCGTTCCGCCCTGGACCCCAAAGGCGCCGTTCTCGTGACCGTGGGCGATTTGCCCTTGGACAAGTTGACGAAGCGGGTGGAAGCCTTGGTGAAGGATTGGCCCGCCCACGGACCGGCCGCGCCCGCCGTCCCGCCGGTGAAATACCCCGCGGGCCAGGTGATGGCCGAGGAGTTGGATCCTTTCGAGCAGAGCTACCTGATGATGGCGTGGCCCGCTCCGGTCATCGGCGATCCGGATTACGCCGCTGTCAAAGTGCTCAACGCCTGGCTGGGCGCCGGCATGAGCTCTCCGCTTTTCATGAAGGTCCGCGAGGAAAAGGGATTGGCCTACGAGGTGGCGTCGTTTTCCTCGTCCCACCGCCTGGGCGGCTCCTTCGTCGTCTACGCCGGGATGAGCCCGGCCAACTTGGAAGCCGCCCAAGCCCGATCCGAGGCCGTCATCGCCGAGGCCGTGAAGGCCCCGCTGTCGGCGGAAGATTTGGAGTCCGCCAAGCGGTTCATCCGCGGCCATTTCTCCATGGACCACCAGACCAACGGCCGCCAAGCGTGGTATCTGTGCTATTACCAGATGATGGGCCAGACCTGGCAATACGACAAGAAATATCCCGAAGATATCCAAAAGGTCACGTCCGACGACGTCCTGCGCGTCGCCAAAAAGATTTTCGCTCATCCTCCGGTGATCATCCGAATCCGATCGAATAAATGATGGGTCACGGGGGCGTCTTCCCGGCGAAAGCCGGGGTCCAGGATTTTTTAAAATGCCGTTTCACTCCCTGGATACCGGCATTCGCCGGTATGACGGCATAATTGAAACTCCCCAGGATTTATTCGGCTTTTCTCTCCCTCGCTCTTCTCGTCTTTTCCTCTTGCCGCCGCGATCCCATCCCCGTTCCGACGGAGTCGGGCGTCGGCGGGCCCGCCTTCGGCGACGCCTACGTCTCCGCCTCGTTGGGGGACGCCTCCCGTCTCAACCCCGTTCTCGCCACCGATTCCGCTTCCAACGAAATCGTCGGGCTCCTCTTCAACGGGCTGGTCAAATACGACAAGAACCTCCACATCGTGGGGGACCTGGCCGAGTCCTTCGAGGTGAAGCGCGGCGGGCGGGAGATCGTCTTCCACTTGCGCAAAGGCGTCAAGTGGCACGACGGAGAACCCGTCACCTCCGACGACGTGCGCTTCACCTATGAGAAGCTCGTCGATCCCAACGTCCGCACGCCCTACGGCGCCGATTACGCCGGGGTGGAACGGGTGGAGACTCCGGACCCCCTCACGTTCCGCGTCCTCTACAAGGAACCCTTCGCGCCCGCCCTGGAGACTTGGGGCAAAGGCATCCTGCCCCGGCACGTTTACGGCTCGGGGATTTCAACAGCCATCCCGCCAACCGCCGCCCCGTCGGATGCGGCCCCTACAAGTTCAAGGAATGGAAGGCCGACGAGAAGGTCGTCCTCGTCGCCAACCCCGATTATTTCGAGGGGCGGCCTTACATCAACCGGTACATTTTCCGGGTCATCCCGGACAACGCGGTCCAATTCCTGGAATTGCGCAACGAGAGCATCGACACCATGGGCCTCACGCCCGACCAATTCAAGGCCTACGACGTTTTCTTCCACCGATATAATAAGTTCCGCTATCCGTCGTTTTCCTACACCTATTTCGGTTTCAACCTGAACCGCCCCCTGTTCCAAGACCGGCGGGTGCGGGAAGCCTTCGCCCATGCGTTGAACAAGCAGGAGATCATCGACGGAGTCTTGCTGGGAATGGGTGTCCCCGCCACGGGGCCTTTTCCTCCCCAATTATGGGCCAACGACCCGGAGGTGAAGGATTACGACTACGACCCAGATAAAGCGCGGGCCCTCCTGGCCGAGTCCGGGTGGAAGGACGTGAACGCGGACGGGATTTTAGTGAAGGACGGAAAGCCTTTCCGTTTCACCGTCATCACCAACCAGGGCAACAAGATGCGGGAAATGTCGGCGGTCATCCTCCAGGACCACTTGGCGAAGATCGGGATCAAAATGGATATCCGCATCATCGAGTGGTCTTCGTTCCTTCATAACTTCATCGACAAGGGGGACTTCGATGCCACCCTCCTGGGCTGGAGCACGGGCATCGATCCGGACCAGTACATCATCTGGCACTCGAGCCAGCGGGGACCGGGAAAATACAATTTCGTCGGCTACGACAGCCCCGAGGTCGACCGCCTGCTGGAAGAAGGCCGGAAAGAGTTCGATCCGGCTAAGCGGAGGGGGATTTATCGCCGACTGCACGCGCTCATCAACCACGACCTCCCCTACATTTTCCTCTATTATCCCGACGCCCTTCCCGTCGTGCACAAGCGCTTCGAGGGAGTGGAACTGGCCCCCGCCGGCATCGGCTGGAACTTCATCAAGTGGTACGCGCCGAAGTCTCTCCAGAAATACACCTATGCGGCGGAATAATATATGACCACTTACCTCGTCCGGCGGCTCTTGTTGTTCATCCCGCTCCTCTTCGGGATTACCGTGGTGACCTTCGGCGTCATGCACCTGGCGCCCGGCCGGCCGACGGACGCCATGACGGACATGAACACCAAGGTCTCCGCCGAGGCGAAGGAGAGGCTGGTGAAGCTCTATGGTTTGGATAAACCCTGGTACCAGCAGTACGGCCGGTGGGTGTGGCGCATGGCGCGGCTGGACTTCGGGGCCTCCTTCAACGACGACCAACCCGTGTGGCGCAAGGTCCGCGACCGTATCGGCAACTCCCTCCTTTTGAACGGCATGTCGATCCTCCTTATCTTTCTCATCGCGATCCCCCTGGGCGTTCTCTCGGCGGTGAAGCACAACACCTGGATGGATCGCGCCGTAAGTTTTCTGGTCTTCATCGGGTTCTCCATTCCGACGTTCTGGTTGGCGCTCCTCCTCATGATCCTCTTTGGACTGCGGTTGGGATGGCTGCCCATCTCCGGCCTCCATTCGCTGGATTACGAGGAGATGAGTTTCTTCGCCCGGCAGGGAGACGTGCTCCGCCACCTGATCCTTCCCGTGGTGGTGAGCGCTTTCACGGGACTGGCGGGTCTCTCGCGTTATGTGCGGAACGGCCTCTTGGACGTGGTCCGCCAGGACTACATCCGCACCGCCCNNGCACCGCCCGCGCCAAGGGGCTGACCGAACGCAGGGTGATCTTCAAGCACGCACTGCGGAACGTCCTAATCCCGGTCATCACGATCTTGGGTCTTTCACTGCCGGATTTGATCGGCGGCAGTTTCATATTTGAAACCATCTTCGCTTACCCGGGCATGGGCCGGCTGGGGTTCGAGGCCATCATGTCACGGGACTACCCGGTGGTCATGGGCGTGGGGACCATGGCGGCCGTGCTGACCTTGTTGGGGAACTTCTTGGCGGACGTGGCGTACCGGTGGGCGGACCCCCGCATCCGGGAAGGCTCCCTATGAACCTATTTGGTCGTTTCCGACGGAACCGAGGCGCCTTGACGGGGGCGACGCTCATCCTCCTCTTGTTCATCGCCGCTTCGGCGGCGAAAATTATGGCGCCTCACGATCCGCTGAGGCAGGAAGTGACGAGCCGTCTTCAATCGCCCTCCGTCGACCACCTGCTGGGGACCGACGATTTGGGGCGCGACGTATTCTCCCGAATCCTTTTCGGCGCGAGGGTTTCCTTGGAGGTGGGCGTCGTGGCCGTGGGTCTCATGGTCCTGATCGGCGTGGCGGTGGGGTTGACCGCCGGGTATTTGGGCGGTTGGGTGGACACCGCGATCATGCGGCTCATCGACGCGTTGCTCTGTTTCCCGACGATCTTCCTCATCCTCATGGTGATCGCCTTCGTCGAGCCGGACATCAAGAACGTCATGGCCGTGATCGGCCTCACGTCCTGGATGGGTTTGGCTCGGCTGGTGCGGGGCGAGGTGCTTTCGTTGAGGGAACGGGACTTCGTTTTGTCGGCGCGGGGCTTGGGGCTTTCCCACGCGAGAGTCCTTCTCGTCCACATCTTGCCGCACCTGGCTTCGCCCATCCTGGTGTCGGCCACCTTGGGCGTCGGCAGCGCGATCTTGACGGAATCGGCCCTCTCATTTTTGGGACTGGGCGTCCAACCTCCCCAACCCTCTTGGGGGAACATCCTGACCCTGGGCAAAGACTACATGCACATCGCTTGGTGGCTTTCCCTCTTCCCCGGGCTCGCGATCTTGTTCACGGTCATGTCGTTTAATTTGCTGGGCGAAGGACTGCGGGACGTCCTGGACCCGCGGACCCAGGAGTAAGTCTTTGTCCGACCTCCTGACGATCCGAAGCTTGAGCGTGCACTACCGTCGGCGGGACGGCGACGTGAAGGCCGTGCGAAGCGTTTCCCTGGACGTGCGGGCCGGAGAAACCTTGGGGTTGGCGGGGGAATCCGGCTGCGGCAAGTCCACCTTGGCGATGGCGATCCCGCGTCTCCTGCCCCAGCCTCCGGCGGAATACGCTGGAGGAAAAATCGTTTTCGAAGGCCGGGACCTGATCTCACTTTCCTCCGAAGAACTGCGCCAAATCCGGGGCGCCGGCATCGGCGTCGTGTTCCAAGATCCTTTTTCCGCCTTGAACCCCGTGCTGACCGTCGGAGAACAAATCAAGGAAGCCTTCTCCGCCCACGTCCGACCCTGTCCGCCGGGGACCGTGGAAGACCTGCTCTCCCGAGTCCGCCTGCCGGACGCCGTTCGCATTGCCCGAGGATATCCCCACCAGCTTTCCGGGGGACAGCGCCAGCGCGCCGTGATCGCCCTGGCCATCGCCCTGGGTCCGCGCCTCCTCATCGCCGACGAGCCCACCACCGCTTTGGACGTCACTCTCCAAGGGGGAATACTGGATCTTTTGGACGGACTGAAAAAGGAAATGGGATTAGGCGTGCTGCTCGTGTCCCACAACATCGGGTTACTCTCGGAGCGGGCCGACCGCCTGGCCGTCATGTACGCGGGCGAGATCGTCGAAGTCGGTCCCGCGGGCCAAGTCCTCGCCGGGGCGTTCCATCCATACACCCGGGGCCTCCTGGCCTCCTTGCCAAGGCTTTCCGCTGGGCGGGGGAAACTGCCCACCCTCGCCGGCCAGCCGCCCGATTTGCGGAATCCTCCGGAGGGTTGCGCGTTCCGCGCCCGATGTCCGAGGGCCATTCCCGCCTGCGGCGTATCGCCGTCCCTGGGCGCCAAAGAGGGGGGCCGTTCCGTGGCCTGCCACAACCCATGACGCCGGGACGCCGGGACACCGAGACGCCGGGAAACCTCAAAACAGCGATGTTATCCCTTGAAAACATCGTCAAGATATTTCCCGTCGAAGGCGGCATCCTCCGCCGGAAGATCGGCATCGTCCCCGCGCTGAAAGGCGTCTCCCTTCGCGTGCCCGCCGGAGGCTCCCTCGGCATCGTCGGAGAATCGGGCAGCGGCAAGACCACCTTGGGCAAGATCGTCGCCCGGCACCTGGCGGCGGACGGCGGACGGGTTTTGTGGGAAGGGCGGCCCCACGAAGAATTCTCGCGACGAGAATGGGCCTCGAGAGTTCAAATGGTTTTCCAGGACCCGGCGGCTTCCTTGAATCCCAAGCTTTCGCTGCGGGTCCTCCTGGGCGAGGCCGTTGCCGTCCGCGCCCAAATCGACGGTCAAAAGGGTCCGCGCCGCGCGGAGCGGGACCGCCGCCTCCAGGCGCTCCTCGACGAAGTGGGATTGTCCGGCGCGCCCCTGGACGCCTACCCCCACCAATTCTCCAGCGGCCAGCGGCAGCGCCTGGCCATCGCCCGGGCCCTGGCCTTGAGGCCCCGGCTTTTGGTGGCCGACGAGCCGGTCTCTTCCTTGGACCTTTCCGTCCAGGCTCAGATATTGAATCTTCTCATGGACTTGAAGGACCGGTGGGGCCTCACCTATATCGTCATCAGCCACGACTTGGCCGTGGTCAGCCGTCTCGCCGACCGTGTCGCCGTCATGAAGAACGGCGAAGTCGTCGAAGAAGGAGAAACCTCCGCCGTCCTCGCCGCCCCCCGCCACCCCTACACCCAAACGCTGTTGGATGCTGTCCCGGCGTTCTTGAGGTAGTTACAAAAGATTTACAGTTCCATAAGGGAATCTTAAGGTCCTAAGAGTTACGATGTGGTCGTGGTTGTGCGAGGGGGGGAACAAATGGTTGATCTAAAAAGTGTGCCCACGTCGGATACATCGAAGGGCGACGACGTGTCGTACCTGTGGGTGTGTTCCCAAAGGCGACGGAAGGCGGAGGGACGCAAGGCCAGGGTTTCGTTGCGGAGCATTCGGAAAGGGGAAGGCGATCCGATGTTCGTCCCGTGGGGCGATATCGTCGAGACTCCCATCGGGTTGTTGAAGAGGTTGTTCGACCGGTCGTAGAGTCTATCCAGAAGACACCGCTCACCCTGAACTCGTCGAAGGCGGAGCGTTTTTTCTTCGGGATGGCTCATGTTTCGACAAGCTC
>PMLF01000222.1 GCA_003158755.1 Elusimicrobiota bacterium
AGGATCAGTGTGACAGGGTTCGCTTCACGGAGACTGAGAAGCAAATGGCGTGGGCCAGAGCGTGGAACCGGAGCCTGTATAAATTGTATGCGGAAGACCGTTTGACCGCCGAGGAATGGTGGCGCATGCGGTACAAGCTCTCCGACGAGCTTCCGCAGGGTTTCGTCCCCGGGCGAAACCTTCCTCTGGACCCGGATCGGGAGGGGAACTGGATTTCGGGTCAGACTTTCTTGACCCTCCCTCAGGGCGTTCGATGGAACGATCGTTCGTTCCGGCCCGACCTCTCCGAGGAGCCGGCCGACAAGGAGGCCCGGAGGAAAATCCAGTATTTCATGGGCACGATGTTGATGCGGGGTCTCCCCAAAATGTTGCCATGGGAAGACGTCCCTTCGAAGACAGTCTCCACGCCGCTGGGGGGAGAGTCCGTGATCTACGAGATCACCATGCCGAAGGAGACCGCGGGCAGCGCGGGTTCCGCCGGAGGCACCTTGGCCGCGGCGGCGGCGTCGGTCAACATTCCCTTGGACAACCACGAAACCACGATCCAATACGTCATCGGGCTCGTCCCCAACGAATGGGAAAATTTCGTTCGTCGCTTGGAAATGACACTGCGCCCGGATGGGACGCGGAAATACACTCCGGAAGAGATTGACCTCCTCCGGCACCATTACGACCGCGACCGCGGCAGCCCCTTGAATATCAACCTATTGAGCGCGGATGCCCAGATGGAGGTCCGCTTGTGGATTTCCTACCGCATCCAGGCGTTCATCCGAACCTGTCGCGGCGTGATGTATGAATCCGAGACCTTGGCGCTCCACGCGCGCATGCAATTCCCTAATGAAGATCGAAAAACAATCCAAGAGAGGGTCAGCCAGAAGTTTAAATACATCGTTGGTCATGGCGTCTTTGAGCCGGACCCAACGAAATTTACGTTTCGTAACGACGTTCAAAACGTCGATATCCGAACCATGCTCGCCCTCTATCCGGATTTGCGGGTGACGTTCGTGTCGGGTGACTTCAAGAGCGGCATCAACCCTCTGGTGAGAGGCAGGACCTCCGCGGAAGGTACGGGCGAACCCATCATCGTGCGGTCCATCGCCATGCCGGGGAATATCATGCCCAAGCCCGGATATTTCCTTTTCCAGCCCAAGCCCGGCGCCCAGAACTACATCTTGTGCTATGCGCCGGGGGAACTGATCCAGGGCCGGGACATGAACATGGATGTCAGCTATTTGGAGTCGCTGAAAGCGCCCCTGGTGGCCGGCGAGTTCCAGCGGAACCCAAGACTCACCATCGTGGGTTACCCGGAACATATTTTCACCGACGATTACGGACTTCCCGCCAATGCCTTGGCCTTCGCGGATTTTGCCTTCGCCAATGACATTCAGCCCGTGCTCGCGGCCTTGTCCGCCCGTAAAAATTACGGCCACCCGGACTTGTTCGACGCCGAATGGCTTCGATCCCGGGGCGGACAGAGCAAACAGGTGGTCAGCGAGGATAGTTCCGGCGCCACCGACGTGATCCTCCAAGGAGGGGTGATTGATTTCGTGGAATATCTCACCGACGAAAAAGCGCGGGAATTGAGCCTTCTCATGGCTTCGTTCCTTTGGTCGAAGTTCGGCGGGGGCCAATCGAAAGCGCTCGGCGACAAGATTTTCACTTGGCTGACCTCCTCCAAGCGGTTTGGTTGGCCCCAACGGCTCGCCGACTTCTATCAATCTTTACAAACCTACGTGGTGCCGACCCTTATGAGCCTGGTCGACGTGGCCTATATCGTCCTGGTCCTTATGATGGGCACCAGCGGATTCATGGTGCCCTCCGAGGTTCAGTTCGGACTCATGGGCCAGTGGCTCGGGCAATCGTTGGCCTTCGCGGGAATCATCGGCGTATTCATGCGCCGGGGGGTCTTTGCGGAGCGCGGATTGTTGAGGATCGTGTGGAACTTGAAGGCCCGCTCAAAAGCGTTGGCCGTCGTTTATGGGGCCTTGTTGCCTTTTTGTTTCTGTGCCTACGGCCCTTTCAAATCCCAGGTCCTTATTTGGGCCGTGGGTTTGTTCCTTCTCCTGGTGGTGGTACCTGATTTCCGGCGGGCGGTGAAGCGTTTCTTTGTCAAAATCGCCCGCGGCGGTATTTGGCAAGTATCGAGCAAAATGCCTTTCTATGTGATTTTCTTCAATTTCCTGAACCGGACCATTGTTTATGGTTTTATGCGGGGAGTGAAGGCCCTCTTAAACTATATCGCCACCGGCCGCGGACCGGAGTTGGACCACAAGCAGGGGGCTTTCTTTCTCGAACAGTACGGCCGGAGCCATTTGCGGGGCGCCTTCCGAAAACTCCTGCTCATTGGCGTGGCCGTTTCAATATTTCGGACCCCGGCGTTCATTTGGTCCGCGCCGATAATCATTAGTCAGTTGTCCATCTTGCTGGCCGTTTATATTTTCAACAGGCACGGGTTTCCGACCCGAATGTTCCTCCCACAATGGTTTCGGGTATATCTCCAAGACCTCAGCGGAGTATCTCAGAAGCCGGGGCTTCCTTGGCGGCCCAGGGCTCTGGTTCGTCGACTTGTCGAGTCCTGGCATGATTACTGGAAGATCCACGCCGTCTGGTTCATCTTCGCCTTTTGGAGCGCTTCTATCCGTCAGCGGGGATGGGCGGCCTACAGGGACCTCGTTTTCGTGAACATGAAGAAAGGCGGCTCCGACAATCCCTACGGGGGCTGGTTGGGCGTTATCGAACTGATGTTGTTCAAACCCATCGCCCGTCATTCCACCACCTTTTATCGCCTATTGCAGGAAAGTATTTCCGGTAAGCCCGTCCCGGAAGGAACGGATCTTCGCCGGAACCCGGACGTCGTCAACGCTTTCGAGGGCGTCTACAAAAACATCGTAGCCACGAACATCGGTTTCCTGAAATTCGATCGGGCCAAGTACGGCAAGGGGGAGAACCCCGTC
>PMLF01000059.1 GCA_003158755.1 Elusimicrobiota bacterium
GAGGGAGAACAACAGCCCCCATCCGCGGGACTCATGCCCTTCGACGCGAGCCATGACGAATAAGGGGATCACGACGTGCGGCAGCAAGGCTCCGGCAAAAATCTGGTTGGCGAACGCCAAAAGAAGGTTGGCCACACGAAAAGCATCCACCATGCCCGACGACCCGTAGCGCCATGCCAAGGAAGCTTCGAGCGCCAAACCGGCCAATGGACTGCACACGGAAAGGATAACAATCGTCGTGGNNAGCGGCCCGGGCCGCCGCGTGGGACCGACTTTCATCCCCCGTCACGAATCCGCTCCGAACGCCTTCAACGTGGCGGCCGCCACCGCACGATGCGTGTAATTCCGCAAAGCGAAATCGCGCCCCTCCCGCCCCAACCGCGCGCGCTCCGACGGAGAAACGAGGAGGGAGCGGAGGGCCTCCCGCAACTCGGCCACGTTCCTTTCCCGGAAAACCACTCCCCCCGGCCCCATCACGTCCGGGATCGCCCCCGAGGAGGAACCCACGCACGGCACCCCGGCCATCATGGCCTGCGCCAACGTCAGTCCGAACTGCTCGATCCACCTTGGCGTCCCATAGGAAGGGAGGACGAAAATATCCAACACCTTCATCAGCCCTGGGATCTCCCGATGCGATACCGGCGGCTCCAACCGAAGCCGGTCGCCGAACAACGGCTTCCACTTCGTCTCCAGTTCTCGGCTCAGGGGCCCCGCGCCGACGACGACCATTTTCCAAGGCACGCCGTTGATCCCCGACAACGCCTCCATCAAATCCACCAACCCCTTTTCCGGCACCAAACGGCCGAAAAATCCGATCAGCGGAGCGGAATCTCCGCCCTTCCATCGGGAGAGAATCTCGCGAGGAGCCTCTCCCTCGTAGTCCGCCGGATCCAATCCAATCTGAGGGACGACGCAGGTCCTGCCGCGAAATCCTTTGGCTTCCCGCAAGAGGCGTTCCCCTTCCCGGTTGCCGCTGATGACCAGGTCGGACCGCGAGAAGCCGTAGCGCGTCAAGAACCGTTTGATCGGACCGAACGGGAAACGGGGCGAACGGTTCAAGTTGTCCCAGATAAAAAAACTGAGACGAGCCCGCGGACAAAGCATCCTCGCCAGGAATACCGTTTCGGCTCCGATGAGAGAATGAGGGTCCTCCTCGATGTGGATCCGATCCGGTTTAAACTTCCTCAAAAGGGTCCCGAACGAAAAGGGGTCCAGGAAATAGGTCATGTTCGTCCGTTCCAGGAACGAACGCACCACGTGATACTCCCCTTCCGAAAATCCCTCGCTCCGGCGGGGACGATAGGTCGTAAAAACGTGGGCCATCCGCCGGGGTACCACAAGGCCGATGCGCAGTTCGGGCGAAAGGAATTTCATGGCCTCGTACTTTTTCTGGGCGAAGGGATTCAGGTAGGTGTGGCCGACGACGAGCAATTTCAACGGGTTTCCTTCATGCCCGGGTCCATTCGTTCCGCCGCGGCCATCAGGCGGACGACTTCCTCCATCCGGGTTTGGGCCCGCCAGCCCAGGAATCGCTCCGCTTTGGACGGATCGCCCCGGCTGGAGAGGATGTCCGAGGGCCGGAAAAGGTCCGCGCTGGATGAAACGTGCTGTTTCCAATCCAACCCCAAGGACGAGAAGGCCGCGGCGACGAAATCCTCCAGGGTCCGGGTCTCGCCCGTGGCGACAACAAAGTCTTCGGGCGCGTCCTGTTGGAGCATCCGCCACATGGCGTCCACGTACTCCGGGGCCCAGCCCCAATCCCGCGCGACCTTCACGTTCCCGAGGACGAGTTTCTCCTTCGATCCCGCGGCGATGCGCGCGGCGGCCGCGACGATTTTTCGGGTGACGAACCGCTCAGGCCGGAGCGGCGATTCGTGGTTGAAAAGGATCCCTGAGCAGGCGAAGAGGTTGTACGCCTCCCGGTAATTGGCCACCTCCCAAAACGCCGCCGCCTTGGCGACGGCGTAGGGGCTGCGGGGGCTGAACAACGTCTTCTCGTCGGCGGGATGGTCACCCGTCTGTCCGAAGCATTCCCCCGAGCAGGCGTTGTAGAACCGGATGGGTTTTTTCAGGAACCGTAACGCTTCCAGGAGGTACAGGGTGCCGACGACGTTGCTCTCCAAGGTCTCCACGGGCTGCTGAAAAGAAAGCCCGACGGAGGATTGCCCGGCCAGGTTGTACACCTCGTCGGGTTGGACGGCGTCGAACACCTGGAGCACGCTCCGAAAATCAATGAGCGACATGGACCACGAGCGCACCCGTTCACGGAGGCCCAACGCCGCCAAACCGTCGAACGATGTCCGGTGGGCGTCCCGGGAGGTCCCGTGGACCTCGTATCCCTTCTCCAACAACAGCCGGGAGAGGTAGGCCCCGTCCTGTCCGGAAACCCCGCAAATCAAGGCTTTTTTCATCTCACGCCTTCTCGACGGTAAGGACCTGTCAATGAATAACCTTGCCAATTTTGCCGAGAGGATTTTGGCCATGGGCGAGGCGCGACGAGGGCGCATATCCGACGGATATGTAACCGAGGAGCAACGAAGTTCATGGGCAAAAGCCTCCGGCCAAATTGACAAGGTTATTCATTGACAGGACCTAATATGGTCGGATCGCGGATCGGACAACCAAGCCGACAGCGACGGGGCCTGACGATCTTTCTCGGACAAGAGGGGCCGTCCATCTAATATTCCCCGGACGGCCTTCCGGGCCGGTTCGGCACACAGGGACCAGTCCAAGTCCGCCGACAACGGGGATATTCCGCTTTCGCCTCCGGCGTTCCAGGAGGAGGTGCAAAGGTATTCGATCGTCGTGTCCTCTAAAAACACCACCCCGTGGGCGAACCCGGGGGGCAGCCAGATCCATTCGCCCTCGGCGTCGCCGTTGCGCCGGGGCATGTCGCGGACCACGATCTTTCCCAGGGTCGGCGAGGCTTTCCGGATGTCCAGGGCCAAGTCGATCATGCGTCCCTGAACGGTGCGGACCAACTTTCCTTGGGGAGGATCCCACTGGAAATGCAGCCCCCGCACGACGCCCTTCCGGGAAAAGCTTTCGTTCATCTGCACGAAGCGGACGCCTTTGAGCGCCTCCAGGCCGGGCGCGGCGTCGAAGTCCCCCCCGCGGTACGGCTCCGTGAAATAGCCGCGGTCGTCGGAAAACCGGGCGAAACGGACGACGAGGACGTCGGGAACGGCGAGGGGCTCTACGGCGAGGATCTTCAAGACTTCCCCCAATATTTCAGGACGCAGTACATCGCCCGCACGCCGTCCTTCCAGCCGATCTTCTTGCCTTCCTCGTAGCTGCGTCCGGAATAGGAGATCCCCACCTCGTAGACGCGGCAGTGCCGGGCCGCCACTTTGGCGGTGATCTCCGGCTCGAACCCGAAGCGATTCTCCTCGATGGGGATCGACTGGATGACGTCCCGGCGGAAAAGCTTATAACAGGTTTCCATGTCCGTGAGATTCAGGTTCGTGAACATGTTGGAGAGGAGCGTGAGCATCCGGTTCCCGACGTAATGCCAAAAATAATGGACCCGGTGGGGGCCGCTTCCGGCGAATCGGGACCCATAAACGACGTCCGCTTTTCCTTCGAGGATGGGCTGAAGGAGGCGGGGCACTTCGCGGGGGTCGTACTCGAGGTCAGCGTCTTGGACGATGACGAAGTCCCCCGTGGCCGCGGCGAAACCGGTCCGCAGGGCCGCGCCCTTGCCCTGGTTCCGGTCATGGAACAGGACTTTGTCCACCCGGGGGAGGATCTTGGTCCGGAGGATTTCCCGGGTCCCGTCGGTCGACCCGTCGTCCACCACGACCACCTCCCGGGGGAACGGAACCGCCTGGATCGCCTCCACGATCTTTTCGATGGTCTCCCGCTCGTTGTAGCAGGGGACTACGAAGGTCACCTTCCAACTCCCCGGGGCCGCCGTCGTCGACATTGGTTCCTCCGTCCGCCAGATTGAACGACCGCATGATCCCCTCGAAGGGGAGCAGGAAATCTTCGAACTTGTCCGGCGGCGAACCGCAGACCACCGCGTATCCCCTCTTCGCCCGCGTCACGAATAGAACCCTAAGTTGATAGCCATCCCCCATGGGCCCCTCGCCGGCGTAAGAACCCAGGAATACGTAACCGACCGGATACAACTGCTCGCGGCCGGACAAAAGCTTCCACCGCCGTTCCAAGGCGAGGCCCCGGGCGAACTCCTCCGCCCGCATGGGGACCGCCAGGCGCTTGCGCCGAAGTTCACCCCACGCGCCGTTGGTGGGGGCGCGGAAACCGGCCAGGACTTGTTGGTTGTGGACTTCCCATACCCAGCCCGGAGGAATCTCCATCGAGGCGCCGGACCCGGGATGAGTGAAACGCCGTCCCTCCACCCGGCCGAGCCCCTGGGGGGCCATGAGGGAGAGCCGTTTTTCCATATCGGCGTACTCCCCCGCCGTTTCGGACGTGGGCCGGGGGAATTCCTCCATGCGGTCCAAATATTCCTTCGCCAGGGCGATGCGCGTTTCCGTCGGCGGGTGAGAAAGCAAGTAGGGCTCCCACGCTTCGATGCCGGCTTGGGATTCCAGATCCTTCAAATGCTGGAAAAAGGTCAGGGCCGCCCGGGCGTCGTAACCGGCGGAGAGGGCATAGCGCAACCCCAGGCGATCGGCCTGAACCTCGTTGTCCCGGCTGTACCCCAAAAGATAAAGGTCGCTGAAGAGGCTCGCCGTCTGCATCATGGCGACGGCGGCCTCCGGCCCGGCGGTGACGCCCGCCGCGACGGTTCCCAAGAGGGTCAGGATGCCCGCGCCCATCTGCTTTTGGATCATGGTCACGCCGTGCATGGCGCAGACGTGGCCGGTCTCGTGACCCAGGACGATCGCCAGCTCCGCCTCGTTGGACACCCGCTGGAGGAGTCCCCTCGTCACGAAGATGTATCCCCCGGGGGCCGCGAACGCGTTCACCACGTCCGAGTTGAGGATGGTATACACGTAGTCGAGCCGGGGCCGGTCGCTCACCGCGGCCAGTTTTTGGCCGATGCGGTTCACGTAGGCCCGGAGAACGGGATCGTCGACCTCCCCGTATTCCTTCACCAGTTCCGTCCGGGTCTCGGCCCCGATCGCCCGCTCGGACGCCTCCGAGATCAGCCGCGTCTGCCGTTTCTGGGTGACGGGGTTCCGCAAACAGCCGGACAAAAGAATGAGACAAACTGCGAATCCCCAAATCTTCGGACCTTTGCCGTCATACCGGCGAAAGCCGGTATCCAGGGTTTGAGATGGCTTCTTAAAAACAGTCTTACTTCCTGGACCCCGGCTTTCGCCGGGGTGACGGGCAAAACCGGATGAAACCCCAATCAATGTCCCCATCCCCAATTTTCCGTTCCTCACTTCAACCTTCGGTCCAAACTGAAAATCCGTTCCCGATCCGAAACCACCGCCCATAGGAAAAGAAGCATGAAGCTGTCCGTCGCCAGCGTCCAGGCCGGAGAAAAAATCCAGGCCCCGCCGAAACAACCGCAGGATTCCAGGGAAATCCCCCGAAGGAACGCCGCGCTCAAGGACGCGACGAACGCCCCGTACAAGAGAGCCGCCATCGGCGCCGTCCACCTCAACCAGAGCCCGGCGATCAAATACAGGCCCGTGAGGTATTCCGCCCAGGGCACGACCCGCGCGATGGGAAGCAGAAGATCGGGAGGGAAAAAACGATAGGCTTCCAGGGCCGCCGCGAACTCTTCCGCCGGCGCGCGCAGTTTGAGAAACCCCCCCGCGACCAAAATTCCCCCGGCCAGGAGCCGTCCCGCGACCGGTATCCAGGCGAGCCGCCGAGTCATCGCGCCGCTTCCCGGAACAACCGTTCGCCGTCGGCCTCCAGTTGGGTCCCCCCGACGACGCGGTTGTCCCCGATGAAAATGGTCGGCGTGGAGCTCACGTTGGCCTTCCGCGCGGTCTCCATGTCGGCGGTCAAGAGGGCGGTCCACCGTGGATCCTGAAAGTCCCGCCGGAAGCGGTCTCCGTCCAACCCCAGTTCGGCGGCGTAGCGCAGGAACATTTCCGTCGGGTCCGGTTGCACTTCCCATTCCTTCTGTCTCTGGAAAAGGAGGTCGTGGTAGGGCCAGAATTTCCCTTGGAAGCCGGCCGCCTCGGCGGCGCGCGCGGCGAGGACCGACCATCGGTGCATGCGCAGGGGATAGTGGCGGAAGGCGACCCGCGCTTCGCCGGGATGGCGGTCCAAGAGGGCTTTCAAGACCGGCTCCGCCTTGGCGCAGCCCGGGCATTGGAAATCCGAAAAGACGACGATTTTCACTCGGGCGCGAAAAGGCCCGCGCACCCGATAGGCCGGCACCCCCGACGCCAGGGGCCCGCCGGAACCGCGGACAAGGACCACCGCCGAGACGGCGGCCACGGTTAAGAGGAAAGCGACCAGGGTTCGTTTCACGACGGGGAGTGTACAATTTTGAAGCCGTCCTTCCCATCCAAGCGGAGGCCGCAGGGAACCGGATTTGCTGTAGAATGTTCTATTAGTAAGGCAACTCGAGAACGGGTTAGCTTAAGGAGAATCTCATGGATGAACAAAAGAAAGAATCGTGCTGTAAAGAAGAGAAGGGTTGCGGATGCGGTTCCTCCGGATGCGGTTGCTTGGGGAAATTGGTGATCCTGTTGGTGTTCCTGGTGGGCGGGATCATCGGCTACCTGATGGGCCACGGCTGCGGCATGTGCTGTCATAAGAAAATGATGATGGGGATGGGGGCCGGTTGCCCGATGACGCCTCAAACTCCTCCTCCGGCGAAGTAGATCGGAGAGGTACTAATTAGACGAAGAGCGCGGGTCCGACCATCGGACCCGCGCTCTTCGTTTGTACCTGCAATAATTCGAACCAGTTAGCTTCGCGCTTTTTCCATTTCCTGGTTGATGGCTTTCATGTCGGCGTTTTCACGCTTGGACTGCCATATCGCCCAACCGACGGTGACCAGGCACACCAGGATGATCCCGATGGCCATGCCGCTCAGAGATTGAACTTTGAAGGCCTGCAGCGCGTTGTTGAGCGCCGGGGTGACGAGCCCGTCGGCGAAGAGCTTGGCCGACGCGGCTTTCAGGGTCTCGATCGTGGGCTTGCTGAAGGGAATCACCAACGGAACCGTGAGGAGCGCCACCATGTTCATCACCTTGATGAGCGGGTTGATGGCGGGTCCGGAAGTGTCCTTCAACGGGTCGCCGACGGTATCGCCGGTGACGGCCGCCTTGTGCCGCTCGGAGCCCTTGCCCAGGTTGCGGGCGGGATCGCGAGGCTCGTCTTCGATGACCTTCTTGGTGTTGTCCCAGGCGCCGCCCGCGTTCGACATGAACACGGCGATCAGCTGGCCCGAGAGGATGGTGCCGGCCAGGAATCCCGCCAGGGCCAGGGGTCCGAGGGCGAAACCGACCAGGATGGGCATCATGACCGCCAGAATTCCGGGACCGACCAGCTCCTTTTGCGCCGACGAAGTGCAGATCCGCACCACTTTGGCGTAGTCGGGGGAGACTTTCCCTTCCATGACGCCCGGCAGCTTGAACTGCACGCGGCACTCACGCACGATCAGGAACGCGGCGCGCCCGACGGCGCGGATGGTCATGGAGCTGAACAGGAACGGAACCGCGCCGCCGATCAGCATGCCGATCAGGAGGTGGGGGTCCGACACGGACAGCAAGCCCGCCACGGCGTGGTAGAGCCCGATGGGGATCTGGGCGTTTTCGCCCAGACCGCCGGAAGCGATGACGGTGATGAAGCTCGCGAAGAGCGAAACGGCCGCGATGACCGCCGATCCGATGGCGATCCCCTTGGTGATGGCCTTGGTGGTG
>PMLF01000030.1 GCA_003158755.1 Elusimicrobiota bacterium
GGACCGCTACCTTGAATCGGCCTTTCTGGCCGGGCTGCCTTTCGTGCGTATCATCCACGGCAAGGGCACCGGAAAACTTCGTGAGGCATTGCACAACTACTTGAAGTCGCATCCGGCGGGCTTCGAGTACCGGTTGGGCGAATGGGGTGAAGGCGACTATGGAGTCACCGTGACGGAGTTTCGATGAGTGGCGCGGTGGTCGACGCATACCGGGCTGCGGCTCCGGTTGGAAGTGAGGAATTAGAAGTTAGGAGTTAGGAGTTTTTTAAAATACCCAAAGGTCGTACTGCGTCTCTGCGGCTCTGCGGTGAAAAGGGTTTCGATTGAGATTTACCGACGATTTCATCGAGAAGATCAAGGACTCCACGGACATCGTGGCGGTCGTGGGCGAGTACGTCCAACTCAAGAAAGCCGGTTCGAGTTGGAAGGGTCTTTGCCCCTTCCATCGTGAGAAAAGCCCGTCCTTCATCGTTTCGCCCAGCCGCAGAAGCTACCACTGCTTCGGGTGCGGGAAGGGCGGCAACGTGCTCACTTTCCTCATGGCTTTGGAGAACCTTCCGTTCCCCGAGGCTGTGAAGGCGCTGGCCCAACGCGCGGGGCTGCCCCTGCCGATGGTGGAACATGATGAAGCCTCCGAGGCGCGCGAGCGCGAACGCGAGCGGCGTTGGGAGATGAACGAGTCGGCGGCCAAGTTTTTTCAGGCGCATCTCAAGAGTGACGAGGGATCCGCGGCACGGGATTACCTGATCAAGCGCCATTTGGACGACGCGGCCGCCGAATCCCTGGGAATCGGCTGGGCTCCCGCGGGATGGGACACCCTCAAGAATGCGGCTCTCAAGAAGGGTTATAAGCCCGAAGAGCTCGTATCGGCGGGGTTGTTGGTTAAAAATGAGGAAAAAGGCTCTGTTTACGACAAATTCAGGGACCGGGTTATCTTTCCCGTGCGTGACACCTTTGGTAGAATCCTCGCCTTTGGCGGTAGGGCCCTGGGGGACGGTGAGCCCAAATACCTCAATTCGCCCGAGACCGCCGTTTTCAAGAAGGGGGAGTGCCTTTACTTGTTGGACGCGGCGAAGGACGCCGTGCGCGAGGAGGGCCGGGCCTTGGTCGTCGAGGGATATTTTGACGCCATCGCCCTCCACTTGCACGGGTTCACGAATGCCGTGGCCACGTTGGGAACGGCGCTCACGCGCGACCATGCGAGGCTGTTGAAGCGTTACGCACCTGAAGTGGTGGTTCTCTACGACGCGGACGCGGCCGGCCAAGCCGCCGCCAAGCGGGGGATCGAACCACTCCTGTCGGAGGGCCTGCGGACACGCGTGTTGACGCTTCCGGATGCGAAAGACCCGGACGAATACCTCCAAAAACATCCGAAGGACGATTTGGCGGTCCTGGTGACCGGTGCGCCGGATTATTTCCGGTGGCGGGCAGCTGGACTCAAACCCTCGCTTGCAGGGAAGCCTCGAGAGGACGTTTTCCGCGCCCTCAGGGAATTGACTCCCCTCATGGCGCGTCTTCCTGACGAGGCATCCATCCAGGCCGCTTGTGCGGCGGTGGAGTCCGAACTCGGCCTCGACAACCGAAGCTTGCTGGAGATCGTGAATTCGGACCGTAAGCATGGTTCTGGGTCCGTTTCCTCGACAGTCAGGTCGGCGGAGTCGAACAAGAAGACGGAAAGCCTTCCCGTCCACGAAGACAGGTTTCGTCGCAAGGAAATGGAATTCCTGGCGCTTCTGGCGGGGGACGGCGGCAAATTCATCCCTTGGGCCAAGGAAGAGATGACCGGGGAACATTTTGAAGACGCGGAATTGAGGGCGCTTTTTGAGGCCCTGCCCGCGACGGAGGCGGGGGCTGAAACCCTGCAGATTTCAGCGCTTTTAGAACCGGTTTTCCTTGAAATGGAAGCGGAAGCCGGGAAGTTCCGCAACCGGGAAGCTCTTTTGGCGGAAATCTCGGCGGTTTTAAAGCGCCGGGTCTTGAAAAACCGTGTTGTTGAACTGAATCTTAAACTGAGAAATGCTGAGTCTGCGGGGGATGTTGAGACCGCAGCCAAGCATGCCTGGGAACTCGCAGCCTTGAAGACGGGCCTTTCCGCGCTCGACGTCGAAGATTGATTTTTTGTACCGACATTAACAGGAATTGATAATGCCCAAACCGCCCGTGAAGCCCAAGTCCGAACACGTGTCCAAGATCCTGGCCGTGGGGAAGGAAAAGGGCTACATCACTTATAAACAGGTCAACGATATTCTCCCCGACGAGATGGTCTCGAGCGAAGAAATCGACGACATCCTCCAGATGCTGGGGGAGAATGACATCCGCGTGGTGGACCACGAGGAAAAACTCTCGCAGCTTTCCGAGGAGGAACGGGAGGCCGAGGCCCAGTTGCCGCCCGGCGCGGTGGTGAGTCGGGACGACGAAGAGGACGAAAGCGACGAATTCGACAAGGCCCACGAGACCGCCGGCGTCGAGAGCCGGATGAGCGATCCGGTCAAGATGTACCTCCACGAGATGGGCAAGATATCCCTCCTGACCCGCGAACAGGAAGTGGCCATCGC
>PMLF01000069.1 GCA_003158755.1 Elusimicrobiota bacterium
GCCGCATCAACGCCGAGGATCCGGACAAGAACTTCATGCCGTGCCCCGGGAAGATCACCAACCTCATTTTGCCGGGCGGTCCGGGCGTGCGGATCGACACCCATATTTATCCGGGTTACACCATCCCGACCTATTACGACAGCCTCCTGGCCAAGCTCATCGTCATGAACCCGTTCGGCCGGGACGGCGGGCGGGAACAAGCCGTCAACCGCATGCTCCGGGCCCTGAACGAGTTCCACATCGAGGGCGTGAAGACCACCATCCCCTTCCACCGCGAGGTCATGAAGAACGACGCGTTCCGGGAAGGAGACGTCTGCACCGATTTCATTGAAAAGCATTTGGACATGAAGGCGGGCCATTGACCTCGCCGATTCAAGAAACAATCGTCAACGATTTATTGGATTCCTCCCGCAACTTGAAAGAATTGGCCGGACAGTCGGCCGATGTTGAGCGGGCGGCCCTCCTGATGGTCCGGTCTCTGAAAAAGGGGGGGAAGATCGTTTCCTGCGGCAACGGCGGATCGGCGGCGGACGCCCAACACTTGGCCGCCGAGCTCTCCGGTCGTTTCGAAGTGGACCGCCCCGGTTTACCCGCCGTCGCCCTCACCGCCAACACCTCCACCCTCACCGCCATCGCCAACGATTACGATTACTCCCAAGTCTTCTCCCGGCAGATTACGGGCCTCCTGAATAAGGGCGACGTTCTCGTCGCCATTTCCACCTCAGGCAATTCCCCCAGCGTGATCGAAGCCGTCAAAGAAGCCCGGAAGCATAAAGCCGTCGTCATCGGCTGGTCCGGTAAATCCGGCGGCAAGCTCAAGCCCCTCTGCGACGTCTGCCTCTGCGTCCCCCACGCCCGCACCTCCCGGGTGCAGGAAGGCCACCTAGCCATCCTCCACGCCCTCTGCGGCGTCATCGAATCCGAACTTTTCCCAAAGAAAAAGAAGGCAACGGGCTACGCGTGAGGAGCCGCTGTTCGGGCCGAATTTTTTCGACCGAAGGTGGTATACTTTATTCATGGAAATAATGGAACGTATCACGGTGGAGCCTGACAAGTGCGGCGGACGTCCTTGCGTTCGCGGTATGCGGATTCGCGTTGCCGACGTCTTGGACTTGTTGGCCTCCGGTTTGTCAACCGAACAGGTCCTTCGGGAACTCCCTGACCTGGAGCCTCAGGACGTGTCCGCCTGTCTTCGATTCGCCAGCCAGCGCCTTCACCATCCTCTCCTCGCCGCGTGAATTTTTGGATCGTATTTGAGAAACATTGGCCGACCGTCATTCAATTATCCGGAGTATTTTGGTTGCCGTCACCCCGGCGTTCGCCGGAATGACGGCACAAAAAAGTCCCTGGGTTTCAGATAGAATTGATGACCAAACTGGGAAATTCGTAATCGTTCAAGGGTTACGGTTTTCCCCTCGTAGGGGCGGGTCTAAGACCCGCCCCCAGCAAGAGGACTTCCGTCAGAAGTGGATCCACGCCCTGAGACGGTTACGGAAATTCGGTTTATTTGAAAGCGGAGAGAGTTTGGTGGAGATTGGATAGTGGACGGTCAACGTTTTCTTTCCGCGCAAAGCCTTTCCCTCCGCCTCGCCCGTCTTCGCCGGGGGAAAACCGTGGTGTTCACGAACGGCTGTTTCGACCTCGTCCACGCCGGCCACCTCAAAGTCTTGGAGCAATGCAAAAAGCACGGCGACATCCTTGTCGTCGCTTTGAACTCGGACGCCTCCGTTCGACGGATCAAGGGCCCCGCCCGGCCCATCCTGCCGCTCAAGGAGCGGGGGGCGCTCATGGCCGCCCTGAAGCCCGTGGACTTCGTCACTTGGTTCAACGAGGACACGCCCCGCAACCTCATCAAGCGGCTCCGCCCCGACGTCTTGGTCAAAGGCGGCGATTGGACCGCGGACCAAATCGTCGGCCGGGAGTTCGTCAAGAAAGTCGTCCGCATCCCCCTCGTCAAAGGCCGCTCGACGACGGCCATCATTCAAGACATTCTTCGTAAGAACTCCTAATCCTTCGGAATCAATGTGTTCCTTCTCCCACCTCGGGTGGGAGAAGGTGCCCCAAAGGGGCGGATGAGGGGGGCAAAGACTTTGACGGCAATGAATGTTCTTCCTCCCTCACCCCGACCCTCTCCCACCCAAAGGTGGGAGAGGGAGATGAGGGGAACGATCATCATCGGAGGATTTATGGACCAACGGACTCTCCGGGTCCTCGACGTCAACCTGAACCGCGCCCGCGAAGGCCTCCGCGTCCTGGAGGACACCGCCCGCTTGGTTTGGGACGACGCGCGACTGTTCGAGGAACTCCGCTCCCTCCGCCACGCGTTGGACAAAGCGACGCGGGCCGCCTACCCGAAGCTCGTCGCCGCCCGCGACAGCGAATCGGACCCCGGACGTTCGCTTCCCGAAAAAAAGAAGCGGGACCGGAGGGGCCTCGTGGCCGCCAATTTCCGTCGCGCCGAGGAAGCTCTGCGGGTCCTGGAGGAATACGGCAAAGTCCTTTCTCCCTCCGCCGCGAGCCGGTTCAAAAGTTTCCGCTACCGACTTTACTCGGCTGAAAAAGCCTCTCTCCCCAAAACCCAGCCGAAAAAGTAAAATTCCCTTTCACCATGGCGAAGAAACGGTTGTTTGATCTTTCAGACGTCCATTTGTACTGTGTGACCACGCCCCCGAAGCCGGGACGCAATTACCACGACATGGTGGAGTCTGCGCTGAAGGGTGGAGCGGACGCGGTTCAGTTGCGGGAGAAGGACCTTTCGGCTAGGGAATTGATCCGCCTGGCCAAGGATCTCCAGGCCCTTTGCGACCGGTTCGGTGCCCTCTTTTTCTTAAACGATCGGGTGGACGCGGCCTTCGCGGCGGACGTGGATGGCGTCCACTTGGGTCAGGAAGATTTGCCCATCCGTACGGCGAGGGAGATTCTGGGCCACCGCAAGCTGATCGGCGCCTCCTGCCATTCCACGGCCCAGGCCCTGGCCGCTCACGGAGACGGCGCCGACTACGTGAGCTGCGGGCCCCTCTTCGCCACGCCGACCAAGCCGGATTACCGGCCGGTGACGTTGGATTTAATCGCTCAATACCGTCAAGTGGTGCGGTTGCCTTTCGTGGCCATCGGCGGAATCGACGGGACGAACGTGGAGCAAGTGATCCGGGCGGGGGCCGACCGGGTGGCGGTGGTCCGGGCCGTTTGCGGCGCGGACGATCCTGAGGCGGCTGCCCGATCCATCAAGGAAAGAATTTTAAGGGTCAAAGCGGAGAGAGTCTCCGCGATGGCTTTAGGTTAGGGGCAATGCGGTTCAAATAAGGGCATCGGAGTTGTTACCTCCCCCCACCCCTCCTTGGAAAGGAGGGGAGAAAGGCATTTAAAGACGTTTCCCCTCCTTCGCAAGGAGGGGATCGGGGAGGTATCAGGCCTGGATTTTCTTATTTGAACCACATTGGCCTGTATCCAAACCCTTAGGCGACCCGGCCGAAGAAGAGGCGGCCGGCGTAGAGCCGTCGAAGCTCGTCGAGGAACGGACGGTCCTCCGGGCGCTGAAGAGATTGGTCTTGGGACGTCAAGGCGAACGCGGCGTCGCGGGCCTCCTGAATGAGATCGGTATCCCGCACCAAGTCCCCGGCCTTGAGCGCCGGCAGACCGTGCTGGGCCTCGCCGATGAATTCGCCGGGGCCGCGACGGCGAAGGTCGTCTTCCGCCAACCGGAATCCGTCGGTGGTGGCGCAGAGGAGGCGCAACCGCTCGACGGCGTCGGCGGACTTGGCTTCGGAGACCAAATAGCAGTTCGACGCGTGAACGCCCCGCCCCACCCGGCCGCGCAATTGATGGAGCTGGGCCAAGCCGAACCGATCCGCGTCCATCACCACCATGACGGCGGCGTTGGGAACGTCCACCCCCACTTCGATCACCGGAGTGGCCGCCAGCACTTGGATTTCCCCCGCCTTGAAGCGGGCCATGACGGACTCTTTTTCGTCGGCCTTCATCCGTCCGTGCAAGAGGCCCCAGCGCAAATCCGGGAACAAGTTCGAGAGACGTCCGTATTCCTTCACGGCGGCTTTCAACCCCATTTTATCGGACTCCTCCACCAGGGGAAAAACGACGTACGCCTGGCGCCCTTCGGACACCGCGCGACGAACGGCGGCCAGGGCGTTGGATTCCAGCGTCCAATGGGTTCGGATGGGAGCGCGCCCGGGAGGAAGCTCGTCGATGACGGACGTGGAGAGGTCGCCGTAGAGCGTCAGCGCCAAGGTCCGGGGGATGGGCGTCGCGGTCATGACCAGGACGTGGGGCGACGTGGATTTTTTCTGGAGCTCGCCTCGCTGACGAACGCCGAAGCGGTGTTGCTCGTCGATGACGATCAAACCCAGCCCCTTAAAGGCGACGTCCTGCTGTAAAAGAGCGTGGGTTCCGATCAGAAGGTCGATCTCACCCGCGGCGGCCTTTTCCAGGAGCGCGCGCCGCTCCTTCTTTCCCCGCGCTCCGGTCAGGAGAGCGCAGGTCACCGGCAAACCGTCCAGGAGTTTTTTAAATGTTCGGAAATGTTGTTCCGCCAGGATTTCCGTCGGAGCCATTAAGGCTCCTTGTAAACCGCTCTCGACGGCCAAAAGGAGGGCCGAAACCGCCACGACCGTCTTCCCCGACCCCACGTCCCCTTGAAGCAGGCGGCTCATGGGTTGGGGGCGGGCCATGTCCGCGAAGATTTCGTTGATCACCCGCTTCTGCGCGGAGGTGAATTCGTAACCGAGAGTTTCCCGGAAGGGGGTCAAGAGTTTTCGGGTGGGTGAACAGGGAGCGGCGGGAGGCCCTTCTTCCCGGCGGGAGCGAACCCGGGCCAAGGCAAGCTCCAAGAAAAAGAATTCCTCAAACGCCAGGCGCCGGCGGGCCCGGTCCCGGGCGGTTAAGGAATCCGGGAAATGGATCTGGCGGAGGCTCTCCGCCAAAGGAGCCAAGTCGTGGTCGCGCCGGAAATCGTCGGGCAGGGTTTCCGGAACCCCTCCGGCGTAGTCGCGGAGAGCGGCCCAGAGGAGCTCCCGAAGCCACCGCATTTCAACGCCCTCCGTCAAAGGATACACGGGCACGATGCGTCCGGCGTGAAGGGTCGGATCCCCTTCGCTCGAAACGGCCTCGAAGTCCTCCACGCGGATCTGGAGCCCCCCCCGGCCGAACTCGGCCGGGCCATGGACGATAATCTCGGTTCCCGGCAAGAGGCGTTTCTTCAGAGAAGCGAAGACATCAAAACGGAAAGACGAACGACGGAACCAGAGCGCCCGAACGCTTCCCGTCCCGTCGGAAATGACCGCCGTACCCAAGGACAGAAATCGATTCAACGGGGCGACGTCGAAAGCAACGATCTTGCCTTGAACGCTGCGAGCCGGTCCCGGACGGAGGTCCCGGATGGGCGTTCGGCGAGTGCGGTCGTCATGTTCCCGGGGGAAATGGAAGAGGAGGTCGCGGACCGAGGACAAGTCCAGCTTTTTCAAGAGGGCGGCCCGCCGGGGACCGACGCCTTTGAGGTATTGGAGGGAATTACCTAACGCGGGGGAGGCGATCATCCCCCCATTCTATTTTTCTCCGAGGCTCTCCCGCCACAGCCTTTCCAGCGCGGCGACGTCCGTAACTTGGTTGCCGTAGGCTTCGCGGAGGGCGTCGTCCGCTGATTTTCCGCTCCGGAGGGAGGCGCAAAAGACGGGGAACCGTGAACGGGGGAGGCGGTGCATCAGGTAGGCCGTTACGCTTACGGATTGTTGGTACCATAGGTTTAGGAAGTCCGGGGGAACGGAAGAAGAATGGTGATAATCGAACGCAAATATTTCCGCCAGTCCGAGGGAACCTTTCGAAAAGGATTCATGATCCATCAGCGCCGTGTCTTCTTCCTGGCCGTAGTTCCACTCCATCATCTTGGCGATTCCTTCGTTTAGCCACGCGGGCGAAACCGCGCCGGAGTCGGAGAAAAACGGCGTAAAAAACAAGTGGGTCATTTCATGAGAAAGGATTCGCTGAAGGTGCGGGGATTCGTAACAATGGATTTGACGGGACTCCGGCACGGCGAAGGCGGCGGCCCATTCGGGTATGCCGGTCTTGGACGCGTAGGACGCGGCATCGGCGTAGACGAACACGCGGATTTTTTCCCGGGCCGCCCAGGGCGCCACGTCCTGGAGGTCCAGGAGGAGTTTGGCGTGCAACCCTTCCAGCATTCCCGTGATGCCCACGGGAGCGTAGACCGCCTCGTGGTACAGGATGAAATGGGCGGTCTCGATGAACCGGTCTTCCTGAAACCCCTTAGGGAACGGACGGCTCTCCGCGCCGAAAGAGGGAAGAGTTAAGAGGAGAAAAATGAGGAAAAAACGGTTCTTCATGACTCGTATCCGTTCATATCCGACGAGATACTTGCCGATATCCCCCCCTCCTTTGTAAGGAGGGGGCGGGGGGAGGTAGAGAATCCACCGTCGGAGCGAAGTTTCTACCTCTCCCCGACCCTCCCCTTACAAAGGGGAGGGAGACGTGAATGGATGCCATGCCTCAAGTATATGGCGGAAAAAAGACGATTTAAAGAGCGGCGCGGGCGGCGTCGGCGTCGAGCCTCAACCGCCGTTTCAAATGATCGAGGGAAGGAAAACGCTTTTCTTCGCGCAATTTCTTAACGAACGAGACGCGCAGGGTTTTACCGACGAGGGACCCCTTGAAACCGAACACGTTGACCTCCACCGTCCGCCGGGGATGGGGCTCGCGCAGGGTCGGGCGAAACCCGACGTTGGCCATTCCCCCTTTCATACCGCCGCCGGGAAGGAAGACCCGGACGGCGAAAACCCCGTAGGGAACGATCTTTTCCGGCGGCACCGCCAAGTTGGCCGTCGGAAATCCCAGACGGCGGCCGAGGCCCTCGCCTTTAACGACGGGGGCCGTCACGAAATACTCGTAACCCAGTTTGGCGTTGGCTTGGGTCAACTCCCCGGCCTTCAGATGTTCCCGGATGGCGCCGGAAGAAACGAGGGACCCCCGCCACGTCACGGGCGCGATCACGTGCACGGGAATTCCGGAAACCTCCGACCTCTCCTCCAGGAAAGCCGCGTTGCCCCGGCGCTCATGGCCGAAATGGAAGTTGTACCCCACCACGATCTCCCGCGTCCTCCATCGGAGGCGGATGGTCCGGTCGTAAAATGTCTCGGCGGAGAGGGCGGCCAGGCGACCTCCGAATTCCTGAGCGACGACCCGGTCGATCCCGAGGGATTTCAGGAGAGTTTCTTTTTCACTCGGAAGAGTCAGTAGGGAAGGCGCCGGAGAAGGATGGAAGAACAAACGCGGCGGATGGTGAAAGGTCATGGCCAAGCTGGGACACCCCAGCGCGCGGGCGCTCGCAACGGCTTTCTTAATGATCGCCCGGTGACCGCGGTGAACCCCGTCGAAGGTCCCCATGGCCAAAACAACCCCCTTGGGAAACGGGGAATGGGGGATCGTCGTCATCCTCCGTTCTTCATATCCAACAGAGCGTGGTGGGGGATGAAAGCGTTCAACACGTCTTCGCGGCGAAAGTCCCGTTCTCCTTTCCAAACGTAGGCCTTTCCCCGATGGAAGGAACCGATGGCTTCGCGGCTGAGAGAGGAAAGGACCCCGCCCACCCCCAGGATTTCGCCCACGTCCCTGGCCAGAGAACGGACATAAGTGCCTTTCGTGCATTCAACGATAAATTCGGCTTCCGGAGGCGAAAACCGGAGGAGGTCGAACCGGCGGATGGTGACGGTTTTGACCGGAAGATCGACGGACACCCCTTTCCTGGCCCATTCGTAAAGCTTCCGACCTTTGACCTTGACGGCCGAGAAAAGCGGAACTTTCTGTTCGAACGTGCCCGTGAAACGGGAGAAGATTTCCTTGAGGCGGGGTTCGGTGACGGAAGAAAGGTCGTTGACGGGATCCCCCAGGGTTTTCCCGGCGAGGTCGTCGGTATCGGTGCGCAGGCCGAACCGAAAGGTTCCGCGATACACCTTGGCCTCGGAGGTGAAAAGGTTTTGGAGCTTGAGGCTTTCCCCCATCACCATCAGCAAGAGGCCGGTGGCCAAGGGGTCCAGCGTCCCGCAGTGGCCGACGTTCGGAGTGTCGAAGGTCCGGCGGGCCCAAGCGACGGCATCGTGGGAAGTGGGTCCCGCGGGCTTGTCGAGGAGGAAAAGACCGGAGGGCTCGTAAGGGAAAAGGCTTTTGGAATCGGCCATTTATTTCTTCGGCAAAGCGGCGGTGACGGCTTTGGTCAAACGGAAAGCGACGGATTCCACGTCCCCGTGAAGCGTGCAGCCGGCGGCGTTCTTGTGGCCGCCTCCCCCCAGGGCAACGGCGACGCGACAAAGATCGACGGAACCTTTCCCGCGCAGGCTGACTTTCGAATCGCCCGGAAGGATCGACGGCCTCACGAAAACGACCGCCTCGGTGGAAGGCAGCAAGAGGCCTTGGTTCACGATGTCGTCGACGTCGTCGAAATCGGCTCCGGTCTCCCGAAAATCCCTTTCCGTTACCGTCAAGACGGCGACGCGTCCGCCGGCCTTGACGCGCAGCGAAGCCAACCCGCGGCTCAAAATCCTCAACGCTTTCTCGGAGCGGGTGCCGTACAGATGCCGCGCCACCTCCGCCGGATTAACGCCGGCCTCCAGAAGCCCCGCCGCCACCCGGTGGCTTTCGGGGTTGGCGTTCTCCTGCTGGAAGCGTCCGGTGTCGGTGACGAGACCCACGTAGAGGGCGGTGGCCTCCTCCCGGGTGAGGGCCATTTTCGCCCGTTCAAAAAGATGGAACAACTGCTCGGAGTTGGAGGAGGCTTCCGGGTCCACCAGGTTGACGTCCCCGAAGAGGGAATAGTGGTGATGGTGGTCGATGTTGATGACGGCGCCGAGTTGGGCGTCCA
>PMLF01000216.1 GCA_003158755.1 Elusimicrobiota bacterium
AGATAAGCCGTCATACCGGCGAAAGCCGGTATCCAGGTAGTGAAATGGTTTCTTTAACCCTGTTTTACGGCTTGGACCCCGGCTTTCGCCGGGGTGACGATCCTTATCTAAACCGTATTGAGTTTAGAGCCACTTCCTCAGCGAATGTGGTTTGAAAGAATGCGGTAAAATGGTTCCGATGAAACACTTGAATCGACTACGGGCGGGGTTCCTCGCGGCGCTCTCGGGGGCGTTGCTTATCTTTTGTTTTCCGGGATGGAACTTCGGGTGGGTGGCTTGGGGGGCGTTGGTCCCTTTGCTGATTTCCTTGAGGGGAGCCTCGGGTTGGGAGGCTTTCCGACGGGGGTGGCTGGCTCTCTTCGTCGCCGGGGTAGGGACGCTGTATTGGATTTATCCGACTTGCCGGGCGGGGGGGGTGAACGTTCCCACTTCCCTGCTGGCGCTGGCGGCGTTGGCGGGGTATTGCGCTCTTTATGGGGGAGCCTTCGCTTGGGCGGCGCGGCGGTTTGAACCGTTGCCTGGATATTTCCGGCCCTTCGCTTTGGCGGCGGCTTGGGTCGCGTTGGAATTCCTTCGCACTTACTTGTTGACCGGTTATCCGTGGCTGCTCCTGGCATATTCCCAATGGAACCACCCGTTTGTTCTGCCTTTGGCGGGTGTCGGGGGGGCTTACGCGGTTTCCTTTTTGATTGTTTTGGCGAACGGGGTTTTGGTTGAGGTTTTGCGCTCTCCGGCGCGTCGGGCGACGGTCTTTCCGGGGTTGGTTTTGATGGGCGCCCTTTTGTTGGGGGCGGGTCTTAGATCCGCCCCTACGAAAGAAAATAAAGGTCCATCGGCGGGCGGGACGGTGTTGAAGGTCGCGGTGGTCCAAGGGAACATTGACCAGTACAAGAAATGGGACCAGGCCTACGAGGATGAGATCGTTGAAACGTTTTCGAGACTGACTCGGGAGGCGGCGAAGGAACCCTCCGATTTAATCATTTGGCCGGAGACTTCCGTGCCGGGGTGGTTCCCCAACGACCCCCGATGGGTGAAGTGGGTCGGCGGCTTGGCGAATGAAGTGAAAACCCCTCTGCTTGTGGGGGCGGTGACGCGGGACGGGGGGGATTATAACGCGGCATTCCTCGTCGATCCGTCGGATGGGATCGTCGCGCGGTACCGCAAGCGGCACTTGGTCCCCTTCGGCGAGTTCGTGCCGTTCGAGAGGTTGTTCGGTTCCTGGATCCCCGCGTTGGGGGCGATGGGGGATTTCGATGCCTCCGACGACGAAACGGTTTTCCGGATTTCCTCGGGGATGTTCAGCGCCAACATCTGCTTCGAGTCCCTTTTCCCGGACCTGGTGAGGCGGTCCGTTCGGGCAGGAGGTGGGTTCACGGTGAACATGACCAACGACGGCTGGTTCCTGGGCACTTCGGCGGCGGAACAACATTTCGCGGCGGCGGTGTTTCGGGCGGTGGAGAACCGCGCGTGGGAGGTGAGCGCCACCAACACGGGCGTTTCGGCTTTCATCGATCCCTCGGGCCGGGTAACGTGCCGGTTGGAGCGGGGACGAGTCGGTATCCTGAGGGGGGAAGTTGTTCCGGATTCGAGAGGGACAATTTATACCAGGTTCGGGGACGTCTTCGCTTGGGGTTGCGCGGGGCTTATATTTGTTACATGTATGTTACTTTTTGTTAAGGAGACCTTAATGGCGCAAAGTTAAACTTGTTAGTAATCATGAGAAGATGTGAGACTGAACGTTGTCATACCGGCGAAAGCCGGCATCCAGGGTTCAAACCTTTTTCCAAGAATCCGATCCAAACCCTGGACCCCGGCTTCCGCCGGGGTGACGGGCACGTTAGTATCTATAAAATATTTTCATCTTGTTTAGCGTTGACGGTCTTCTTCACCCAGGCCGTCTTCGCCTACGGACCGGAAACCGGTTTTTGGGCGCAGCGTCGCCGCCGGACCGATGAAATGAAGGCCTCCGTAAAGACCGCCTCCCTCCCTGTCGCGACGGACCCCGCCCAAGTCCTCCGGCAGTTCCCCGAACTTCAACGCCAAACTCTTTCGCCCCAGCTTACCCGAAACCTACCCAAAGGTTTCGCCGAGGAGCACGCGGACCTCCTGAACGCGCTGTCTTCCCAATACGGAAGCATCCGAAAAATTTTGTTGGGGGCGGCTCTTAGACCCGCCCCTACGATGGAAAGAACCGGACCCGGTTTGACCCGAGCCGAACCTGGAATCGTCGTTCACATCCAGGACGTCCACATGAACGCCGACGCCCAGGCCAACATCGGGGGCGCCGTGGAGAGGTTAATGGAAACCAACGCCGTGGGCCTGGTGGCTTTGGAAGGCGCTTCCGACTCCATCGATCTGTCCCGGTACCGCGCGTTCTCCGACCGGGACGCCGTGCATAAAACGGCGGATTACCTCCTTCGGGAAAACAAGATATCCGGCCCGGTGCACGCGGCATTCACCAGCCCTCGGGAAATCCCACCTTTCGCCGGCATCGACGATGAAACCCATTACAAGGCCGACGTGGACGCCTATCGCCGGAGCGCTCCCAAACAGGCGGAAGTGAAAGCCCGGATCGCCGATGAATCGGCGGAGTTGAACCGGCGGAAAACAACCACCTTCAATCCGGCGTTGAAATCCTTCGATGACAAGGTCGCGGGATACCGCTCGGGCGCGTTGCCCCTCGGAGACTACGTCCGAGCCCTGTCCTCGGTTTCTCCTCCCGCCGCTCAGGTCGCGCGGTTCATGGAAGCCCTTTCCATGGAACAATCCTTGGATTTAAAGGAAGTGGAGGCTGAACGGGCACGGTTGATGGAGAACCTCGTCCGCAAGCTGACGAAGGAACAGATCGCCGCCCTCGTGAATCAAAGCGTTGCCTACCGCCTGGGTCAAATCCGCTACGCCGATTTCTATTCCTCGCTTCGAGACTTGTGCGGAAAGAGCGGCGTGCCTCTTTCCCGGTTCCCCGCCATGGACGCCTACGTCCGGTACGTTCTCCTGTCCGACGCCATCGACGCGGAGGCGTTGTACGCGGAGTTGGGAGCATTGGAGAAGACTGGGTACGACCGCCTCACCAAGACCGAGGATGAGAAGCGGTCGGTGGCGGAATCCAAAAGGATTTTTCTGACGGGGGAACTAGCGGATTTCTCGCTGACGCCGGAAGAATGGAAGGAATACACGGTGGCGAAAATGCAGGTCTCCCTCTCCCGTTTACGGGAGAGGGGCGGGGAGAGGGCGAATGGCGCGGGAAACTCGTCCTCTCCCGGCCTGCGGCCACCCTC
>PMLF01000166.1 GCA_003158755.1 Elusimicrobiota bacterium
CCTTAGCGTCGTCGCGCGTTATTCGGTTCGTTTTTCCACGACAGGAGTAACCTGACGTTCATGCACCCCGCTGGAACTGACCGCCTTGACCGGAATGACCTGCTTCCCGTCCGGCAGCGAATAACGCACCGAGAACGTGCCGTCCAGGTTTAAACGCACGGGCTTGCCCTGGATAGTGACTTTGGCATCGGGTTCGGTGGCGCCGTAGACGATCACTTCCGCGTCGGCCACCAGCCAGAATTTCTTTGAAAGGCTCTCTTTTGGACGGGACCAGGAGGATCCTCCCAGGAAAACGCCCGACCATGAGGAAACGGACTTGAAAAGTTCCCAACGCTGGGCGAGCATCCGCGCCATGTCCAACGAGCCGGCGCCGAGCTTCCCGGCTCCGGAGAGTTCAAAAAGACGTTCCCATTCCGACTTCAAAATAGCCCACTTTTCGTCCAACTGATCCGACACCTGGCCCGCGGGCATGTGGATGGTGTTCGAGATGGCCAAAAGAACGAAACGACCGTCGGGGAGGACGATTCCCAACCGGGCGTACCAGGATCCTCCGGAACGCATCAGGCGCACGTACCAATTGCGCGCGTCGACGGATACGTCCACATCGAAGGCGGTTTTCGCATCCTCGCCGGCGTTGAAAAATCGAAGCACCGCCCTCCCCGCCGTCCGGACGTCCGCGCCGAATGACTTCTCCACTTCGGTCCACGTATAGGGGGCGATCTCCCAATAGGCATGCATCCATTGAGGATCCCGGGGCATCAAAACCAAACGCGTCACGCCGTAAGCGGATGGGAGCGAACCTCCCCCGGAAGTCGGAGCGGGCGACGATTGAGGAGCGTTGATATGAGAGGTCATAGTGGGCCGTTTTTATAAATGAGGATATCTTCCCGCGCACACGGAAAGGAGAATTTAATCCCTCGACAACCGAAGGATGCTATCAAAGTTTTCCCATTTTGACAATTATTATTTGTTTTTTCCGTTTGATCGTCTTGTATCATTCTAGTACACTAATGAGGCATGCCCTTTTGCCGGGGGCCGGCTCTCTCCCCCCATCGAGCCCGGCCCCCGGTTTTTATTGCGGCCCATCCATCCTGTATGTAGAATGCAAGCGCGTTCTCGATTTTGGAAAGGTGGCCGAGCTGGCTTAAGGCGGCGGATTGCTAATCCGTTGTACGGGTTAACTCCCGTACCGAGGGTTCGAATCCCTCCCTTTCCGGTTTTTTTATTGCCGGGATTCGAAGACGACCGGCCCGCCGCCATGTGGGTCGCGGCTGCCAATGGCAGCCGGTTGCGACGGGCGCGAATGCGCCCAGGGCCCGAAGGGCAAAAGCGGCGCGAAGCGCCGCGGCAGGGCCGGCGGCCGGCCTTCGGAGGAGCCGCGTTAGCGGCGGGGGAGAAGGGAATCCCTCCCTTTCCGGTTTTTTTCTTTCTCATTGGAGCGACGCTCGCTCTTGAATTGAGGCCGGACCTATTCATGATCCCTATCGGACGGGAAACCATTCTTGCGCGCTTTCCCTGGGCGACCGTGCTGCTGGCTTCCTTCAGCGCTTTATGCTTTTTGGGGACGTGGCCGAGACCAACGGCGTTCCTCTCCGCCCGACGGCCCGACAGCTTCTTGGTGAGACAAGCCAGGACCCTGGTTTCCCTGGCCTCGGACAACGGATCCAATCTCCCCGCCGATCTCCGCGTCCGACTGGAAGACCTGCGGACCCGCCCCCAATTTCCCGACGAAGAAACCGATTCCATCTTTCAATCCATCCAAAACAATTACGAGTATTTGAACACCTTCAAACGCCCCGATTGGGGCCTTCAATACGCCGCCTACCTGGACGCGAGAAAGAAGCTATCGGACGAACAGGTTCCCTGGCGGTCGGTTCTGGACCGTTACGTCTTCCGTTCCAACGATCCTCTCTGGCCTCGCCTGGGGACCTATTTTTGGATGCACGCCGGCGCCCTCCATCTCCTTGTGTGCCTGTATTTTTTATGGTTGGCGGGGTCCCACATGGAAGAGGTATGGGGTTCTATAACGACGGTCCTGATCTATCTTTCCGGCGGAGCGGTCTCGGCGGCGGCGGTCTGGTACCTGTTGCCGGGGGAAGGCTGGGTCCTGGTGGGAGCGACCGGCGCCGCGTCCGCTCTCCTCGGAGCGCTTCTGGTTCGCCGGTGGACGGAACCCATGCGGTTTTTCTACACCCTCGGCGTTACCTACGGGGTCTTTTCGGTGCCGGCGTGGACCTGCCTTTTCATTTGGGCGTATGCGGTGTACCACATCGATTGGCTGACGGGAGGCCGTCTCAATGGTTCGGCGGCCGCCTGGCTTCACGGGGCCGGTTTCGCCTGGGGTCTCGCCGTCGGGTGGCCCGCCGGACTGCGGCTTCGCGGAAAAGAGGGAGATTCCGAGGCCAGCCCGATCCTGTTGGACCAACGGGTGAAGAAGGCCGGACGGTTGTTCAAAGAAGGCAAAGCCGAAGAGTCCCGGGGAATATTAAACAAGGTGCTGGAAGCCGACCCAGGACATTTGGCCGCCCTGCAGGAATTGATGGCCGTCCAAGAGTACTTGCAGCATCCGGACGACGCGGGCCGGACGGCCGTGAAAATCATTCGGACGGCGCTGGAAGAGGGACGAGGCCAATTGGCGGATGAAGTCTTCCGCCGGTGGAGCCTGCGGTTTTTTCAGGTCAAGCTTTCGCCTCAAGATCAGTTGAGCCTGGCTCAAAGCCTGGAGTCCCTTCAAATGTGGCGGGAGGCCCTGGCCTACTATCGGTCGGTCGTCGATCAAGTCCCGGAGACGTCCTTCGCCGGGAAAGCCCTTTTCGCCTCGGCGAAGATCCACAAAGACTATCTTCGGAAAACCGATGACGCCGCTCAATTGCTGCGACGGCTCCTCGACCCGCCCTACGACCTCGAGTGGCGCGCCCTCGCCGAAGCCGAGCTTCGAATCATTATGAAGCGTTGACCCGTCCGTAATGGAAACCCCTCTCCTTCAAGACCTCGCCGTCGTCATGGTCGTCGCCGCGGCGGTGACCGCCCTCTGCCGCCTTCTCCGTCAGCCCGTCGTGCTTGGCTATTTGGTGGCGGGTTTACTCATCGGTCCCCACACGCCGCCCTTCACCTTCGTCCATGACCTCGGCAGCATTCGGACCATGGCCGACCTGGGCCTGGTGTTCCTGATGTTCGCCTTAGGCCTTGAATTCAGCCTGCCCCGCCTCGCCCGCGTGGGCTTGCCGGCGGCGGGCGCGGGGATCCTTGAAATGGGAATCCTCCTCCTGGCGGGGATCGGTTTGGGCCGCCTGCTGGGTTGGTCTCGGCCCGATCGGGTGTTCCTGGGCGCCATGCTCTCCATCAGTTCCACCACCATCATCGTGAAGATCCTCACGGACATGAAGCGCGAGCGCGAGGGATTCGCCCAACTGGTTTTCGGTCTCCTCATCGTCGAGGACGTGGCGGCGGTGCTGCTTTTGTCGCTCCTGCCGGCGTTGGGCGCAGGTACCGCAACGTCGGGCGCCGCGGCGGCGGGCGCCGTGCGGGTGATCCTGCGCATCGGGTTCTTCGCGGTGTTCTTCCTCGTCGCCGGGTTGTCTTTGGTCCCGAGGCTCCTGGCGATGATCGGACGGTTCCGATCCCGGGAGGCGTTGGGCATCACGGCCATGGGATTATGTCTGGCGGGCGCGGTGGCCGCCGCCCGAGCCGGCTTTTCCGTCGCTCTAGGCGCATTCCTGGCGGGGGCGGTGATCGCGGCCTCGTCGGAAGCCGAACGGGTGGAAGAATGGTTCCACCCGGTGCGGGACATGTTCAGCGCCCTCTTCTTCGTCTCCGTCGGGTTGCTCATCGATCCGGCGGCCCTGTGGACCCACAAAGCGATCATCTTCGCCGCGGCGGGAGCGGTCGTTGTCGGAAAAGCGTTGGCCGTGGGCGGCGGGATCCTCCTGGCCGGCTACGACCTCAAGACGGCCCTGCGGGCGGGATTGAGCATGGGGCAGATAGGAGAGTTTTCCTTCGTGATCGCCGGACTTGGGGCCGCCTCGGGGCTCACCAGCGGGTTCCTTTTCCCCGTGGCGGTCGGCGTATCCACCGTCACCACGCTCCTGGCGCCGCCGCTCATCCGACGATCCGACGAACTGGCCGCCGCTTTCGAACGCCTCGCTCCGTCGGTCCTGGTGCGGGCCCTTCAGAACTACCACGGCTGGTCCCATGCCCGGAAGATGGCCGGAAGCCGCGCCGAAACCCTGATCTTTTCAAAATACGTGGTGCGGCTGATCCTATACATAGTTCTCTTCGTCGCAACGGTTCTTTTAGCGAGGGGTGTCTCCCTAGCCGCAAGGATGGGGATGGGATTTTCGCCGGCCATCGAAGACGGCATCCAGGCTCTGGTCTGGCTCTCGGCTTCGGTGATCGCCTTTCCCCTGGCCGTCGCCGTTTCCAAGTACGCCAACCACATGGCCCTTCTCGTCGCCACCCTGGCCAGCCCGACCTGGCTCCTGGCGCGAATCAACATCCGCCGTATGTACGCCGCGGCGGATACCGTCGTGATCGGAATCCTGGGCCTGTTCCTGGCCGACATTGCTTCGGGAGCGTTTTCCAAGTACGGATCGCTCATCGCAACGATCGTCGCCGCGATCCTGGGCGCCTATATATTTCGAGCCTGGGTGATCCGTGTGAGGGAAAGAGTGGAACGACTGCTGGACGAAGTGCTGGGTTTGGCCACCAGCGAACCCACGCGACAGGCCGTCCTCCGGTCGGGCGAGAGAACGCTCGTCCTCCAGGATATTACCGAAGAATCCGTGGTGACACCCGATAGCGTTGCGATTGGAAGGACCCTTTCCGAGTTGCGCTTACGGGAACTCTCCGGCGCCAGCGTCGTGGCCCTGTACCGCCACGGCCGCCACACCGCCAACCCAGGCTCCGATACGCGATTGGAGGCGGGAGACGTCGTCGTCCTCCTCGGCGAAACCGATCAACGACGCCGTGCCGCGGAGCTCCTAAAAGATTCCGCGCCTCCGAAGGAGCTACAATAGGTTTTCATTAATTTTGGAGGGATGGCCGAGCTGGTTTAAGGCGGACGACTTGAAATCGTCTGCATCCGAAAGGGTGCCGGGGGTTCGAATCCCTCTCCCTCCGAATTTATTTAGTGTAAACATTAGGGAGATTGACTTGGAATGTGTTAATATTATAAATTAATTAAATACTCTTAATAAAAGCACCCTGGAGGCAAGCATGGAACCGCAATCCTCAAAGGCGTTCAAACGATCGTGGTTTCGTTTTCCCGATCCGAAGAAACAGCTCCTCTTGATCCTGCCGACGATCCTCCTCCTGGCGGCCTTGGCGGTTTTGGTGGGCTTGTCCGTCCACCGCGTCCAGTCCGGCGCGCTGGAAGCCCTGAACGTTCAAGGGGTGTCGTCGGACGCCTCCCGCGAGTTCCTCCAGCAGACCCACGGGTTCAGCCTCGTGATCTACCTGGTGACGGCCGGCGTCGGAGTGGCGGCCGTTCTGTGGGTGTGGTGGCTATCCGTGTGGATCTTCGGACCCTATCGGCGACTGGAGCGGGACTTGAACGAAGTCCTCTACGGCCGGAAGGACCCCGACGAGATCCGTGTGCGCAAGACCGACGCCCTCTATCCCATCGTTGAAAAGTTCCGTCTGGCCATGACGCAAAAGAAGGAAGAGCCCCCCAAGGAAAAGTAGATGTTGGCCAAAGTGTTAAGCGCGACCGTCTCGGGCATCGACGGTTTCGTGGTCCACGTCGAGGTCGATTTGTCGGCGGGCCTGCCGACGTTTTCGACGGTGGGCCTGCCCGACGCGGCCGTCCGCGAGGCCAAGGACCGCGTCGCCGCGGCGGTCCGCAACTCCGGCTTCGATTTTCCCGTCCGCAAGGTCACCGTGAACCTCTCCCCCGCCGACGTCCGCAAGGAGGGGACGGCCTTCGACCTCCCCATCGCCGTCGGCGTCCTCGCCGCCGATGAGATCGTCCCTTCCGAAAAACTCCCTCGGTACGCCCTCGTCGGAGAATTGGCGTTGGACGGCCGCCTGCGCCCGGTGAAAGGAATGCTGCCCGTGGCCCTGGCCTGTCGGGACGCGGGGTTGGCCGGGATCATTTTTCCCTTAGCCAACGCCGCCGAAGCGTCCGTGGTGAAGGGGCTGGATTTGGTCGCCGTCTCCACCCTCGGCGAAGCCGTGGGTTTCCTCAAAAGTGGAGAGCGCCCCGCCGCCGTCCCCGCCTCTTCGCCCCGGCGCTCCGCGACGGTCGACGCGCCGGACCTCTCCGAGGTCAAGGGCCAGCTCCACGCCCGCCGCGCCTTGGAGATCGCCGCCGCGGGAGGCCACAATCTTTTGTTCGTGGGCCCCCCGGGCTCCGGAAAGACCATGCTGGCCAGGCGTCTGCCGGGCATCCTTCCGCCGCTTTCCTTCGAGGAATCCGTGCAGGCGACCAAGATCCATTCCGTCGCGGGCGTCCTTCCGCGGGGCGCCTCGCTCATGGCCGTACGCCCTTTCCGTTCTCCACACCACACGATCTCCAGCGTGGCTTTGGTCGGGGGGGGAACCGCCCTCCGTCCGGGGGAGGTGTCCTTGGCGCATCTGGGAGTCCTTTTCCTCGATGAGCTGCCCGAGTTCCGCCGCGACGCCCTTGAGGCCTTGCGCCAGCCGTTGGAGGACGGCTCCGCCGCCATCGCCCGCGCCTCGGGCGCCGTCACGTTCCCCGCGCGTTTCTCCTTGGCCGCGGCCATGAACCCATGCCCCTGCGGTTACCTCGGCCATCCCGATCGGCCGTGCGTCTGCACTCCCTTTCAAATCCAGAAGTACCGCGCCAAAGTGTCGGGCCCTCTCTTGGACCGCATCGACCTCCACGTGGAGGTGCCCGCGCTGACGCTCTCGGAGATGGCCGAGGAATCCCCTCCGTCGGAAAGTTCCGCGTCGGTGCGGGGCCGCGTCCTGGCCGCCCGCGGGATCCAGCGATCCCGATTCGGCGCGGCGGGACCCTTCACCAACGCCGGCATGAATCCCAAACAATTGAAAGAGCACGTGAGTTTGGACGAGGCGTCCCGGACGCTGTTGAAGGAAGCCGTGCGGCGGCTGGGTCTTTCCGCCCGTGCTTTTGACCGCATTCTAAAGGTGGCCCGGACGATCGCGGACCTGGAAGGGAGGGGAAAAGTCGGGGAAGACCACGTGGCGGAAGCTGTCGGCTACCGCTCCCTCGACCGCGCGCCGGTGGGAAGTATCTAAGGGAGTTGAATCGGTTCCACGTCGGACTTTTTGATCCAGCCCTTCAATCCTTGAGAAGGCAGTCCGATTTCCATCCATGGGCCGGATTCGCTTAGGGCAGCCACTTTTTGACCTTCGGGAGCGGTAAAGGCCACACCGGAGTCGTCCGAGGGGGCCGACCGGGCTTCGACGCGGGGAGCGGTCACGACCGCCCAAGTTTCCCGGGATTGATTCCAGCCGGCGATCATCAATCCTCCGGCGACCGCCAAGGCCAAGCCCGCACCCCACGCCGCCCACCAGGAAGCCTCGCTTCCGGCTTCGCCTCTTTCCGAGGAAAGCCGAAAAAAGAGAATCCCGAAAAAGACGAAATTGAGCCCCGTGAAAAGCCATGTCAGGACGGACACCCACGGCGCGAGGGGAGACTCGGAATCTTCTTTCAGGTCCAGCCGGGCCAGAAGAAGGTTCCGATTGTATCGGGCGTCCTCGTCGCCCGAAGATTCGGCGAGAGCCCGTTCGTAATTTAGGCGGGCCGGTCCGGAACGGCCCAGCCGGTAGTAGGAGTTCGCGAGGTTATAAAAAAGAGCGTCCCCTCCCCATCCATCCCGGACCAGGCCTTCGTAGGATTCCCGAGCCGCGGAATAGTTTCCTTGATCATAGGCTGACTTGGCTTGAGTCCACCGTTCGTCGACGGCGGCGGCGAAACAGGCCGCGGATGTAAAAATCACTATCGCCGCTAAGCCAATTAATCGTAACCGTTCATTAGGACTAGAGAAGGGAAGGTTTGCGCTTCGGTTCGCCCTCTCCCCAACCCTCCCCCGCAAGCGGGGGAGGGGGAAAACCAACTGAACGAAAAATATACCCCAAATTATTTCCATAGGGCTTCCAGTTCGGGCAGAAGACGTTCGAAGGCCGCGGCCTGCGCCCGCGCATCGTCGGGGGTGACAAGGCCCGGCGTGTAGCGGGCCCTTTGGAGGCCGTCCCAAAGCTCCCTCAGGCGCCGCTCGAGGTCGGGACGCGGAGCGCGTTCGGCCAGGACCCCGGACATTTCTTCCCACGTGACGGCGGAAGCCGAGGCGGCGGTTTTGGCCGCCCAGTATTCCCGCAGAGATTTTTCCAGGGCGGACAGGTAGGCAGGGGCATCCCCTTTCTTTAAAAGCGGTTCGGCACCTTTCAACGCCCGCCGAGCGGTCACTCGCGCCCGTCGGGCGGCGGCGTCCTCCGAGGCGGGGCGTCGCCTCAGGCCTCGAACGCCGACGAAGAAGAGGAATAACCCCCACGGCAAGAGATTGAGGATCCAAAAAGCGTTGGACCCGCCGAAAGGCGTCCGTCGTCGCCTCAAGGGGCCGGCTTTCAGATAACGAATGTCCCGGGAAATGACGCGCACGTCGGCGGCGGGGGGAGCGGGAGCCACCGAGCTTTCTTCGCCGGGGGCCACGGACAAGGAGAGAGGCTCGGTTTGGGTCGTTCGGTAAGACCGGGTTTCGGGATCAAAGAAGGAAAACGGAATGGCGGGGATTTGCAGCCGACCGGACACCTCCGGCTTGAGCACCGTTTTGAAGACTTTTGAACCGCGGACCTTCCATCCGGATTTGTCGATGTTGAGGCTGGACAGAGTTTCGTAAGCCTTTAAACCCGCCAAAGCAGGCGGTTCGGGGGTCGACAGGGCGTTGATGTTGCCTTCGCCCTCGATGGTAACGGTCAAGGTGACGGGCTCATGAAGGGACGTTTTCGCGCGGTCCAACGCGGCGGAAATCCGATACCGGCCCACGTCGCCCCGGAAATCGGCGGGCCGGCCTTCGGAAGGCAGCGGCAAAACCTTGACCTTGATCGGGTCGCTCCGAAGGACCCTTTGCCGTCCGTTGGAGAAAAAATTCTGGAAGAACGAGGAACCGAACGGATCGTTCATCGCGTCGTTGGAAAAATCCTCCGTGCGGCATTCCAAAGCGGCGGCCCCGACCGTGGAAACGCCCGGCGACGCCGGGAAAAGAGCCGTCTTCAGTTCGATGACCGAAAACTTTCGACCGTCGAAGGTATCGACGAACTGGCTCTGGGGAGGCAGATCTTCCGACAAGAAACCGGTCAAGGACGGGGGAGAATAGCCCGGTTGGGACAAGAGCGACACGCGGCTGTAAAATCGAACGGACAACGTGAGGGGTTCGCCCACGTACGCCGTCGATTTGTTCACGGAGGCGGTCAGGAATAGGTCTCTCGCCGGGCGGCCGGTGGATGGAGCCGGACCGGAGGGCGGACTCCCGCGGGACGGCGGCGCCGCGCCGCCGGAGGAACCGGGGAAAACTTTGACGGCGATGGGCGCGGTGGCGAGGGTCCGTCCGCCCGCCGTGACGGTGAAAGGGGGAATGGTGCGATCCCCCGGCGAAAGGGGTTGGAGGACGTAGGTGAAGGAAATTTCGCTCGACACCTTGCCGTTCACGAAGCTGATGTTCTGGGACTGGCCGGCGAAGGCGGCGCGAAAGCCGGGCATTTCGGGGGGGACGGGGCGGGCGCCGTTCAAGTCGCCGCCGGACAAGGTCACCCGCAAGGTGATCGTGTCGTCCATGCGGACTTCGGTCTTGTCCGCCTCGGCGGTCAGCGAAACGTCGGCGGCGTGAAGGAGCCCCGCGAAACACAGAAGAAAAAGAACATTCAAAATCCGGCGCGGTTTTCCACTCACGAGATCTTTTCCCCCGATACGATTTCTTTATGCCGTCCTACCGGCGAAAGCTGACCGCGCTAACAGGAAATGCCGCGTGGGTCGCGTNNGGCTTTCGCCGGGGTGACAATCCTTATCTATAACGCCTTGCCATTAGAACGAGGAACGGATTCACCAGTCTTCCTCCGAACGGGGCTTCGACGGAGGCATCTTAACTTTTCGACGGGCTTCTTTCTCCTGTCTCGCGACCGCCTGAAGGATGCGTTCGGCATCTTCTTTCGAGAGGGTTCCCGGTTTTTGCGGCGCGGCGGAGGCTTCCTTTTTATCGGCGCCGGAATTTTGTTTCTTCTTCTCTTTCTTCTCCCCTTTGCCGCCGCCCTTCTTTTTTTCTTGGCGACTCAACACCTCGAAATTGTGTTTGGCATCCAAATCGTCAGGCGCCAGGCGCATCGCCTCCTTATAGCGTTCCAAAGCTTCATCGGATTTTTTGGCTAAAGCCAGGGCGTTCCCTTCGTTGTAGGCGGCCGCGGATTTCTTCATGGGATCGGTGAAAAGCGCTTTGGCCCGATCGAAGGCTTGAGCGGCCCCCGCGCCGTCCCCGTTCCGAAAAAGAGCCTGGCCCAGGTTCCACTGGGCGTCGGGATCCTGGGGATTCTTTTCGGCGCGTTCCCGCCAAGCGCGGACGACTTTTTCGCTGACCCCGGGGGAGCGACCCATCGCTCCCGCAATCACAGGCATGAAAAGGATTAACAACGACGGCGCGATCGCTTTCCATCTTAAGCGACGGAAATGGCCGCTTCGTTCCGGCCAAAGGAATTCCAGCAAGAGAAGGACCAGCGCCGCCGCCAGAGGACCGGCGACCCGGTCCCGGAGATGGTCGGCCATACGGTCCTCCAGGGTTTTCTTCTTCATGCCCCGAATCTCGTCCAGGAGCCGGTCCACCTCGACTTCCCCGTTGGAGGCTCGGTGATAAACGCCGCCCGTTTTGTCGGCCATGTCCTGGAGAGCCGCTTCGTTCATCTTGGACACCACGGTTTTGCCGTTTTTGTCTTTCTTGTAATCGGTTACTTTTCCTTGGGCGTCCCGGAGGGGGATCACTTCGCCGGTGGGACTGCCGAAGCCGATGGGGAAAATCTTCGCGCCATCGTCGACGGCGCGGCGAACGGCGGCATCCAGGCGGCCGGAATGGTCTTCTCCGTCCGTCAATAGGACGACGGCTTTGTATCCGCTGTCTCCGGAGGGGAACGCCTCTAAAGAGGTCGTCAGAGCGGCCGCCAGGTCCGTTCCCGGCGCGGGGATGAGATCGGGCTCGAAGAGGTCCAAAAGGGATCGCGCCGCTCCCCGGTCCAGGGTGAGCGGGCATTGCAGGAACGCCGTCCCGGCGAAGGCCACCAAACCCACCCGGTCGCCTTCGAGCCCTTCGATCAAAAGGCCCAGCTCCCGTTTGGCCTGGGTCAGGCGGTTGGGGGCGATGTCCTCGGCCAGCATGCTGGCCGAGAGATCCACGGCGACGACCACGTCCGATCCCTTCCGCCGGACCTCCCGATAGTTCTGTCCCCACCGCGGTCCCGCCAGGGCCAGGACGAGGACCGTCAGGGCCGCGACGGAAACCACGGCCTTCAGCCGAAGACGCCGGGGCGTCGACGGATCCATGAGTTCCCGCAACAGCGCCGGGTCGCCCAGACGTTTCATCGTCCGCGCTTTCCATCGGAAATGGGCGGCCGCCAACAGCGCCACACCGGCGACGAGCCCAAAGAGGCCGAAAGCCCAAGGACGTAAGAAAAATATCATGGCGGACAGCAATCAGCTTTCAGCCGTCAGCTCAAGCCTCTTCCGCTTTAGCTGACCGCTGATCGCTGACCGCTGATAGCTGAATCTCATGGAATTCTCCTAAAAATCGTGTGGGCCAGGGTCAACTCCGTCAGAAGGACCAGGAACCCGGCGAAGAGCCAGGGGAAATAGACGTCCCGGTAATCGGAATAGGTTTCCGTTTTGATTTCCGTTTTTTCCAGGCGGTCGATCTCGTCGTAGATTTTGTGGAGGTTTTCGAGGCTGGTGGCCCGGAAATAGCGGCCGCCGGTGGCGTCGGCGATGGCGCGGAGGGCGTCCTCGTCCAAGTCTTCCGGCAAGGTCACGATGCGCCGGCCGAACACGGGATCATCGACGGGGTATTCGGCGCCGCCGGGTTTTCCGGCGCCCACGGCGTAGATTTTTATCCCGAGGGCCGCCGCGGCCTTGGCCGCCGTGAGCGGGTCCACCTCGCCCGCGTTGTTCCGCCCGTCGGTGAGCAGGATGACGGTTTTGCTCTTGGCCTCGCTCTTTTGAAGCCGGGCCGCCGCCACGGCGATGGCCGACCCGATGGCCGTCCGGTCCTCGGGGACGATCCCGATCTTCACCGAGTCGAGGAAACCCAGGAGGGCGGCGTGGTCCAAAGTCAACGGGCACTGGGTGAAGGCCATGGCGGCGAAGACCACCAGGCCGATCCGGTCG
>PMLF01000286.1 GCA_003158755.1 Elusimicrobiota bacterium
CGGCGCGGGAGGCCGGGAATTGGTCGTCGGCCCGGGGCAAGAAACGGAAATCCGGAAAGGGCAAAGGCCGTCGGAGGCTCGCCCCCTACAGGTTCTCCTGAAACACCGGGATCGAATATCTTTCGTGCGGCAGAGGCGAGAAATTATCCGCCAAAATTGGGTCCGACGCTCTCGGGAGGAGCGGCGGGCCCGCCGTCAAGTTTTGAAAGCGAAACCGGTCGGCCGGACGCCGGTTCAAAAGAGTTCTCTCGGAGCGGGTAGGAAATCCAACGGCCAACTTCGTCGAACCGGGGAGGGCCGACCCGTCGTCCGGAGGCGCCCTTCCCTCGACCAACGGAAGAATCGTCGCGACGCGGCGGCTCAAGGGAAGAAAACGCGTCGACGGCGGGAACCCGTTAAAATTCCGAAGAAGGATTAAACCATGGGTCATCGGATTGGAATTCATTTGATGAAACGCCCGATCGTCGGCGCGGCGGTGTTGTTGTTTTTATCCGGCTGCGCCGCTCCCCTTCCCGTTAAGTCTCATGGGCAAACCCCTCCCAAACCGGCGCAAAATGGGCCGATGTTGCTCGTTTCCCCCGCGCCGAATTCCAAAGCGGTCGCCAAATTCCTTCCGGGGGACAGTTATACGATCCTGGCCTGGACGGATGGAGGCGGAGATTCCTGGTATCAGGTGGCGAACTCGACGGGGACGACGGGTTGGGTCCGTCGATCTCTTTTGCAGTCGGCCAAAACCATCGGTCCGATCTTCCTATGGACCCCGCGAAAAGGGAGTTTCATCCGGGTTGGCCAGGAAATAGAAATCACCTGGTCGGCTCAAAGCGAGATGGGCAAGGCNNACGTGGGTCTTTACAAGCAAGGGCGGTTCGTTCGGGTCATCGAAGAAAACACCGCCGCCGCCGTGGGCCGAAATCTCGACGGAACGCTTCCGGACAGTTTCACGGGACTGTTGCCCTACTTCATTAAATGGACCGTGCCGGACGATGTTTATCCCGGCAAGGAGTATTCCATCCGCGTCTCGGACATTTCGGGTGCCCATTTCGATCAAAGCCCGAATTTCTCCGTGGGTCCCCGGCCCGAACCCGGTCGAGGCCGTCGTTAAAGCCGATCGCCGCCGCTGATCTTCCTCTTCACCGCCGTCTCGCCGCCAAACCAGTTGTAGAAATATAAAGATATTATTAATACAATGATAGTATGAATAAACATATTACGATGCCCGCAGTGGCGTCGTTGTTCCTATTTATTGCCGCGGCCCATGCCGCGGCCGGTCAAGAGCTTCGGGTGGCGTTCATCGATTGCGGCAAGGGCGACGCCATTTTCATCAAGACTCCCTCCGGCAAGAACGTCCTCCTGGACGCCGGGCCACCCAACAACGCGCGGGCGGTGACCTCCTATTTGCGCCGGGCGAAGGTCCTGCAATTGGACGCGGCCATTCTGTCCCACCCGCACCCCGACCACGCCGGAGGGTTCGAAGCCGTCTTCGAGGATTTTCCCGTCGCGCTCGCCTACGAGTCGGGGCGGGAAGATCATTACCCCGAATACGAGCAATTCAAAAGCGGTGTGAATAGGAAAGGTATCCATCACAAGCTCCTGAAGGCGGGCGGAAAGGTGTATATCGATCCGCACCTGGATGTCCAAGTCCTTTGGCCGCCTTCGGCAGAATACGATGAGAACACCAACAACGATTCGATTGTATTGAGAGTGGTTTACGGACGGACGGCGATCCTGTTTACGGGGGACATTGAGAAGAAGGCGGAGGCCGGGCTCGTCCGCCAAAACGGCGGACGGCTGGAAAGCCAGGTGTTAAAGTCCCCTCACCATGGATATGCCACGTCCTCCACGGCGATTCTTTTGAAGAGCGTCAAACCGCGACTGGTCGTCATTTCCACCGGGGAGGGGCGCCGGCCAGAAAAGGCCGTCTTAAAAAGGTACGTCCGCGCCGGGATTCGCGTCCTCCGTACGGACGAGGACGGAACGGTCACCCTCGCATCCGACGGAATAGAATGGCGCGTGAAATAAGAATATTTGCATCCGATCACGGGGTTCTTCCCTCCCCCAAGGGTGTCCGGAGGACGTGAGAGGGGAATGTTTTAGCTTCGGTTCGCCCTCTCCCCAACCCTCCCCCGCTAGCGGGGGAGGGAGTAAACCCTCTGAACGGTCAGGATTATTTGTAATCGGTGGTGTTTTATACGTAGCGCCCCTAACTAAAGGGGGTGGATTTTAAAACTTCCAGAGGATTCCGCCGCTGAACACCTGTTCGGAGGTTAGCGTGCGGTAATCGCCGGAGTATTCCAAGTGAAAGGCGGCGCGGTTCTGGTCCCAAAGGATCGAAACCCCAAGGCCGGTCAATAATCCGTCCCGCCCGAAGTCATCACCCGTCACGGAAAACGCGCTCCCATCCGCCAGGGAGGCTTCCATCGTGTTTTTTCCGATGAATTCGTGCCGCCAGCCGACGCTGACGGTCGATCCGAGGCTGATGGCGCCCATGTTGTGCCGGCCCGAGTAACGGAAATTCAAGCTCGAGCGAAGGGATTGGGCCGTTTGAGAAGGCACGCTCAGGTCGAGGGAGTCGGCGCCGTTCTCCGTGAAAGCGCCCGTTTGGAAGCGGTCGTAATTCAGGTCCAAGACCGGTGCGAAGGTTCCCCAGCCGCGGGAAAGGACGTCGTAGCTGGATTTCGCGTGGAGGTTGATCTCGTTCCCGCGGGGGCTCGCCTCCGCCGTCCGCGAGATGTTTCCGAAGTTGATGCTCCGTTTCGTTGAGAAAGTGTCCCCGGTCATCCCCGCGTATACATCCGTGCGGTATTTTTCGGCGAAGTTCGCGGCGTAAACGCCGTAGCGGACGCTCTTCTTATTCACGGTCCCTTTTCCGGTGGTGGAAACGTCGGTGCCGGTGGAGGAGGAGAGGGTGGAGCTTCCGTCGAAGTAGCCGCCCGAGAAGCCCGCCGCCAGATTTTCGCCGCCCCAATCCAAACCCATCAGGAAACCGCCGCTGTGGAGCGAAGTTTCGGGCGAGTTTTTTCCGTCCCGGATGTAGCTGGCCGCCGCGGCGCCGGAAGCGAATATTCCCCAGGGCGAGCCGGGAGTTTGAATGACGGCAGACCCGTCGCCGTCGGTTTGACCGGCCAACACGCCGAGACGGTGACTGATGATCGATGACTGACTGTCGGACTCCATGACGCCGAGGCCTTTCATGGTGGCCAGGGAGTGAGGGCCGATCTGGTCCAGGGAAGATTGCATCTGCTTGGTGTTCAAGGAATAAAGGCTCGCCATCACCTTGGCGATGTCGCTGTTTGGATCGAGGTTGTAACGGAGGGGTTCCAAGCCGTTGGCGACGGCTCTCTGGTTCGAATTGATGGCCGACTGGGCGAAGGGGATGAACCGGGTGGTCAGTTGGACGCCGGTGGATAGATAGACCGGATCAAAAGCCAGGGCCGCGACGGAAGGCAAGCTAACGAATTGTCCGTTGATGGTTCCGGCCGTGATGGGTGTGAATATGTCTCCGTTCTTGACGAGTTGCGGCGTCAGTCCCAACTGCAAAGTGCCCCCGGTCAAATTGGCGGTGCCCGTCACGTTGAGGTTGGTCAATCCGGGTTGAAGCGTCACTTTCGTGATCCCGGCCGTCGTGTCGTAGCTCGACACGGTTGACGTGTGCATTGAGAAGTCGATGGTGGCGCCGCCGTTCACCGTCACAGGTCCGGTCGGGAGAGCCCCGTCGGTTCCGAGAGCCAGCGTCCCCGAGCTGACCATCGTCCCCCCGGTATACGTGTTCGCGGCGTTCAAAAATAACGTTCCACTGCCGATCTTATTCAATCCTCCAGACCCGACGCCGTCGGCGATGGGGCCGCTCACCGACATGTTGTAGGAGTTCGTGTTGATGGTTCCCGACCCGTTTAAATAGAATGGGCGCGCGGAGGCAATGTTTCCTGATATTCCCAAGGTTCCGCCGCTAAAGGTCAATGGGCCGCCGCCCAGACAGACATCGTTGGTGATATAAAGAGTTCCCGCATTGATCGTCGTGCCTCCGGTGTAAGTGTTACCTCCCTCTAGGGTGACGATCCCGTTGCCGGATTTGNNAGAACCACTGCCGTAAATGGCGGAGACAATGATGAAATTATTGGTGTAGTCGTTATGTAAATCAAGTGATCCCGGCCCTGCAACCAGGTTGATACCGCCGGCTGCATTCGTGATGGCGACGGCGTTCGTGGCGGTGGCGCCGTTGCCCGCGAGGGTGGGGACGATACTACCGACGTTGAAAATCGTGTTCGGATTGACGACGAGGTCAGTGGCCAGGACGAGCGTTCCCGCGATACCGGCATTCCAATCAATCTGATTCAAACCAACCCCGGCATTGGCGTTGGCGACCGCCTCCCGAAGAGATCCTGAGTTACTTCCGATTCCCC